>JBMFPJ010000009.1:0-10178 GCA_049969175.1 Anaerolineae bacterium
ACTCGCCGATCAGCGCTCAACCGCCCGGAGAGGAAAGGCCTTTGACTGCGCGAGACGATCAGATGATACTCTGCCTCGCTGGCAAACAAATGGGAAAATACATCGGCAAAATCGTCGGTCACACCAAAGACAGAGGGGCGGTGTAAATTCAATTCCCCGCGCTCATCATCCAGCAAGAATACGGCTGCTGCATCTGCCTGGAACAGGCTGACCAGTTCGCGCACCGCGAATTTCAACATCTCATCGGGCGTAGCTGAAGAGGAAGCCAGGCTGGCAATGCGCCGCAATGCCTCCGACCGAGAAGAACGCGCCTGCACTTGCTGAACAAGAAGAGCATTTTCAATCAAAATAGCCGCCTGATCGGCCACTGCCCTGATCAGACGAAGTTCAGCAGGTGAAAATGAAGCCATCCCCCCGCGATGATGGGAAACCTGCAAATAACCAACCATTCGCCCATTGGCCACCAGGGGCATCAACACCGAATCGCGCAAGCTGGCCGCCACCGCCACATGAGTCAACCCCAGCATCCGCCATTTTTCATCACGCGAGGCATCATCGGTCACGATGGGCACAGGGTTTTTGAGCAAGGCTTCTGCCGAGCTGTTGCTGCGAATGGTGGTACGGTAAATTTCCACAATTTGCGCCGGCAATCCCTGAAATGGGACTTGCCCTTCCAGCACAGATTTGGTCTCATCATAAATCAAAAAGCCGATAATCTCTGCAGAGAAAAGCGGGGAAATCGTTTCCACCAGCCGCCTGAACAAATGCTTCGGCTCGTGAAGTACATTGATCGCCTGGCTGAGATTGGCCAATGCAGCCAGTTCTGTAGCCTCACGATGCTCACGTTCATAATCCAACGCATTGCGCAGCGTCTGTGCTGCCTGACCGCAAAAAAGCTGTAATAATTCCAGGTCACTTTCGCCAAATGGCACCCCACTGCTACGGCCAAGTTCTACCACTCCCAGCATCTCCCCTTTCACTTGCAAAGGGCAGCCCAGGTAAGAGCGAATCTGCCGCCGTTCTCTGCCATTGGGTTGAAGCTGTTCGCCCAAGACAGGAAGCAGCACCGGCTGCTGAGAATCTAGCACCTGACCGGTATAACCTGCAAAATGCGAGGAAGTCAGACGTATTAATTTGAGAGCAGCGTCACTCCCTTCTTGGAGACCATACATGATCGGCGTTTCCCCTTTTGCCTCCCAAATCTTCAATTCGATCACATCGGCTGAAAAAACACGGGCCAGGTTTTCCAGTACGGCCTGAACCGTACTTTCAAAATCCAGGTTGGCCGTGATGGCCTGCCCAAAATCTGTAATTACTTTAACCAGGGCTGGGATCACCTGCTCGCCTTGTTCAGCTGTCAACGGCGCGAGTTCCAGCTTGCGCAGGGAAAGTAAAACCGCCGGGAACACTCCTGGCACCTGATAGGAAGTGGCTTCCATCAACCTGCCATTAATGGCCAGGCGCTTTTGCCCCGGCGTCAGGCATAGATTCAAAAACTCGTCCGTCGGCCGTGCCCGGCGAGCCAGGCGCTCCAAATCGGCCGGCTCGTCCTCGTTCAGCCCAAACCATTGGCGCGCAACCGGACTGAGATATTCCACCCGCCCACCCGGTTGCACCACCAGAATCGCTTCTGTCTTCTGGCTGACCTCCGGCAGGGCAATAGACATCCCCCCCGCCGGCATTTCGCTCTGGGCCACTGCCAACAGGCGTAGAAAGCCCCAGACCAGTAACACAAATACCAGTCCGGCAATGATCAAACCAATGCCCAGGCCCAAACCCGCAAACATTGTTACAAATCAGTCCCTAACTGGCCGAAGCCGCCGCATCCTGCCGCCGCGCTTCAGCCGCCAATTCGGTGATCTCGCGAATATCGGCAAAAGTTTGCAGGCTAGGCGAGACCACCCCAATGGCCAGGGTCATGAAGGGCACCTTATCCACCCCACCTTCGGCCTTCGGTTTTTGCATAAACCCTTGCTGGCGATCAATAAAGTTGTAATGCGTTTGCACTTCAGTAGCAAAGCGTTCTTTCAGGCGTTGTTTGATGGCTGGCGCCGCCTCTTCGGTGGTGATGATCACAAAATTATCACCTCCGGCATGACCAATGAAATCACTTGCCGTACCCAGCTCATCCACCACTTCGCCGATCAACATAGCCGTAAAGCGCAACACATCATCGCCAGCCACAAAGCCATACACATCACGGAAGGGATCAAAATGATTAATGCGCACATCCAGCAAAGCCCACCGATCCTCGCGAATAATGCGGCGAAGTTGCTCCTCAATCAGGCGTCCTGCAGGCAGACCGGAGCGCGGGTCGGTAAGGCTTTCGCGTTCGGCGCGGCGAATGGCTCCTTGCACCCGCAGTTTCAGCTCCTCAATGTCGAATGGCTTGGTAATGTAATCGTCGGCGCCCAGCTCCAGCCCCTGCAGTTTATCGCTACGCTCATCTTTCTGCGTCAGGAAAATCACCGGGATGTGACTGGTGCGCGTGTTCATGCGCAAGGTGCGACACACCTCATAGCCATCAATATCCGGCAACATAATGTCCAACACAATGAGATGAGGCTGCACCATCCTGGTCTTCTCCAGGGCCTCCTTGCCACGGCTGGCTACCTCCACATCGTACTGTAGCCCGGTGAAATAAATTTTGAGCATATTGGCAATATCTATATCATCTTCCACAACCAGCAGGCGAGCATTTCCCATTTCAGCCTCCTATGTGTGTCGCTTGGCCCGGCGGGCATTGCGCCGAACGGTTTCGATTTGCGCCTCACTCACTTCCTTTTCAAAAGAGCGGAAGCCACTCAAGCGAAATCCATGTTTTTCAGCAATCATGGTAATCTCCCGGACGCGTTCAAGGGTAATTTCCTTGCCGACGGTATAATCCTCAAAGCGTCCTTCCAGCGCCAGGGCCATCGTTTCGGCCATACAGGCATACGCTTTCCCTGGCGGAAACCCAAAGTTAAAGTGAAAATCTACGGGGCCTGGTACATCCACCATGCCACCATCAATCACCAGGACATCATCGCGCTTTGCCGCCACCAAGGCAGAGACATCACGCGGCCGGGCCACATCACAAACCACACTCCCCGGCAACAAATGTTCCGGGCGGATGACATCGTGAACTGCGCTGGTCACCGTCAGGATTAACTGAGCCTCGGCGAGTGAATCCATCTTTGTGCTGAGGATCACCTCCGCCTCGCCCCGGACCCGCAGGCGGTCGCGCAGCGCCTCGAGGCGATCCATATCCCGGGCGATGAGCAGCAAACGGGCGGCCTCACCCGCCAACAGTTCCGCGCAGACCCGCCCGATCGCCCCGGTCGCCCCGACAACGGCTACCGTCGCCTCTTTCATGGGAATCTCCATCCGCCGCGCCGCTTCCTGCATCGCCTGCACAGCCACAGCGACGGTGTAAGAATCGCCGGTGGTAACAGGAATATCCAGGGAGCGGGCAATGGTGACGCCAGCATCGCCAACGACCGAGGTGAACGCGCCCAGTCCCAGGATCCTGGCACCCAGGCGTTCAGCCAGTCGTCCTGTCTGGATAATCTTACGATAAACTGTCCATTCTGGCAACTCCATCATACGGCGAGGGGTAAATGGGCAGGCAACAAACCAGCCTTTGATCTCTTTGCCGGTCGCGGCGGAGGTGATTCCTGTAATTTCTGAAATGTAAACCGGCGGGAAGAAGGTGGAGAAAAAGTCAATTTGCCGCTCAGAGAGCACCCGCCCTAAGAACGGATATTTGCGCCTCACATCACGTTTGGGGTCAATGGGGTGAATGACAAAGGCAAAGGTATCCATTTCACCACGACTCGATCTCTTCCTGCATCTGGCGATGGTAAGGCGTTTGATGCAGGTGAGCGGCTTTCAAATGGAAATGGTCACTATCTTCAAAGCGAATGTCGCGATCAATGACCCGACGGTTTTGAGAGGCGACCAACACTACATCCGATTCGATCATGCGCGCCGGATAAATGATCATTCCAGACCCGATGCGGCAATTGTGCCCCACACAGCCTCCCAACACTGGCCGGTTGGAGATTTGCAGGTTCCCATCTCCTCCACGAGCACGGATGGGAGCCGGGATCAGGTTGTAATCCGTCCAGGTTGAGCCAGCACCGATGAAAGTGTTTCTCCCCACCACGCACATTTGCAAGCAGGTATTTTGCGCTACCATGCTATTTTCCATGAGGGTGGTCATGAAGAGAGCCGCCCGAAAGGGCAAGAAGGCACCATCTCCCACCACAGAAAGCATGAGCTGGACATCTTGTGAGATGTTGACGTTGTTGCCGATAATGCAATTTTCAATCACCGCACCGGCGTTAATGGTGACGTTATCTCCAATGGTCGTGGGGCCGTGAATCACTGCGCGCGGATCGATGACACAGTTTTTTCCAATTTTCACCAGTTCGGAAGATTCAAGTAGTTGCCGCCCCTCGTAGAGCGCTTTGCCGAGAATGCGCAATTTGAAGCCGAGGTCTTCGGCGAGGCGTTTTTCAAAGCGAGCACCCCGGGCAAACAAGCCAAAGACAATATCGGCGATAAAGATATGCACCCAGGAATCAATGGCAATCAACGCCCGCAACGGCACCTGAAAGACCAGGTCGCCGGTTTGACCAGCCATGTAGCTGGGCACGTGATAATAACCAATTTCGCGCGCTTGCAAGTCAATGACCAGCGGTTCTACGTCTGCCACTGGACCATGGGGGTAATACCACAAATCAGCCAGGTAGAGATTGCCCGCCGGGGTGTAGGATATAGAGAGCGGCAGAGCATGTTCGCGGAAGGCAGGGTCATCCACGGAAAACGCCGCTCGCGAGGCTATTTTCCGCTTGCTGGCTTCGCTCAAGAAGGCACGAATATAGTGCTCATCGAAAAACAGGTTATCGCGATAGACCAGGGTGGGTTCGCGCACCTGTGGCAGGCGTTGCCCCGGCTTGAGTTCCAGCTCGCGCGTGACGTAGGGCGCCAGCACATTGCGCTGCTGCAGCCAAAGGGGAGAATTGTGGATGCGTAAGTCACGAGCCGGTTCGCAAAACGGCATGATCGCATTGGGCGCATGCAAAATAATCTTAAGCATAGCCATAATTATAGCAGGGCAAGACCATCCTCACCCAGCCAAAATTGTAAAGCCTCAGGAAAACGGAACGGGATCAATTTCAATGGTGCAGCTGTGATCGCCACGGGCAATGCAATGGGTTTCTTCCACATGGAAGATTTTGCCATTGCTGAGCCAGTAGAGGGCTTCTTGCAACAACCCCACTGCCAGGTGGCAGGTCGGCTCATCCACATGTCGCCCCCAACATAGCGGACAGCGGTCAATATGCCAGAAAATTTTGGCATCTTTCTCTTCCAGGCGCACGCGTTGATCGGTGTGATGGTTGAACAAATCGGCGAATGATTTTGCGCCCAGGCGCAATTTCGTCGGCAAGGGCAATAGACGAAAGGCGGTTCCCGTCAGACCAAGCTGTGAGCCGTATTCTCGCAACCCATAGGAGAAGCAAGCCCGACCCACTCGCAGAGCCACTCCCCGTCCGCCACGAGGGCCATAAGCCTGTTCCAGGGCAATTTGCAAGCGACTAATCGTTTCAAAAGGAAAAGCAAGATTGGAGGTTGCAGGGGGATAATTGTCAATCAATTCTTCGAGCGAACCGAGGCGCAACACCGCATTCACTCCATTGCGCCCCATGATCTCTTCCATGGCCTGGAGGATAATTCGTCCCATCCGTTCGGGGTAGTAAAAGGTCGGCTCACTCATGGGATAGATGTTTCTTCATCCAAAAATTCTTTGAGTTTATGGATAAACCCATTGGGTTCATCCAGCATGATGAAATGGCCCGCGTGCGGGAAACGTTCAACACGGGCATGAGGAACGCCCTGACGTAAAGGCTGCCATTGCATGGGATGGACGATATTATCCCGATCGCCGTACATTCCCATGACGGGCACCCGGACGCGATGCAGCAGCGGGCGCAAATCGGTGCGGCGCAGCGAAGCGATGGAAATCAGGAAAGATTCGAGGGTCGTTCGGGACAGGTCGCGGTCCATCATCTCAGGAAAACGAGGATCGCTGCAAATCAGCGGAGAAGCCATGCGTAAGCCAGCGCGGAACAGGCCCATCATGTTAAAAAGCATGAAAGCGATTGAACGATAACCGGCCAGCTTGAGCGGCAGCGCCAGCGAAGAACCGACAATCGGTGAGCCAATCACCACCACCTTGCTCACCCGCTGCGGGTATTGCACCGCCACCGAAAGACTCACCGTCCCGCCCATGCTGTGACCCACCAGGGGGGCGCGGACGATACCCAATCGCTCCATGAATTGATTGACCAGGCTGATGAAATCTTGCACCGCGTAGGTCTCGCGCTTTTTGCCCGATTCCCCAAAACCCCAGAAATCCAGCGCATAAGTGCGATAAAACGCCCCCAAATAAGACATGGTCTCCTGCCATAAGCCCCACGATCCCAACCAGCCATGCAGGAGGATGACTGGTCGGCCGCGACCATAAACTTCGTAGTGTACAACACCCTGATCCGTCGTTATCGAGGACACGCTGCCCGACCATCCGCCCTGTTATTTTCCACTTTCCATTTCCTCCAGAATGCTGTAGAGCAGCTCAAGGAGGACAGTTTTCACGCTTTTACGCGAGGTGGCTACGCAAGGAAGCAATTTTGTTTTGGGATCGAGCCGTAAAGCATGACGTATGTCTTCCAGATCCCAGGCATCTTCTTTATCCTGTTTGTTTGCAGCCACTACATAGGGAGTAGGAGCATAAGCGCGGAATGTCTCCAGGATAGAACGCGCCTCACGGAAAGTCTCCGGACGTGTGCTATCTACCATCACAATGAAGCCGAGCATCCCCTCCGAAAGGATTTCCCACATGAAATCAAAGCGCTTCTGGCCTGGGGTGCCAAACAGGTAGAGCACCAAATCGTTATCCACGGTAATGCGACCGAAATCCATCGCCACCGTCGTTGACTCTTTGACCGAGCGTTCCACATCCGAGGAAATTTTACGCTCAGTAGAGACAACATCAATCTCACTCACCGATTGAATAAATTCCGTCTTACCGGCGTTGAAGGGTCCTGTCACCACCATTTTGACTGTTTGCATACGTCCAATCCTTCCGCGCTTAAAAAATCACAGCGAACGAATACGCCCAATTAATTTATTGATCAATGATTTTTGTTCTTCTTTATCTTGTGTGGGGAACATCTTCGGGTTCGCCATGACCGGCACACCCTCCGGTCGCACAATTTCCACCAACCCCGCCTGAAGCAGGCCATACACAATCCGCCGAATCTCCAGATCATTCATCTTACAGGCATTGGCAATTTGCCGCATGGTATTTTTCGGGTTAATGTACTTCACCACCCGCCACTCTTCCACGCTCAAATTAATATTCGTCAGCGGGCGCTCTGTAAACTTCAACGCCATATCCAGACTGGGGATTTCATCTTGCAGTTGTTCCCATTCTCGCAACTGGCGGGAGCCTTCAATGATGATGTTCTCCAAATCCAAGCGCACCGTGATTCGATCCTCAGGCGGGAGCATACCACCCTCAAAGCGAAAAATCCCCTCAACCCAGGTAAACAGGCGACGGACAATATCGGTGAAATAAGCCTGCAAGTTAAGCAGAATGTCTTCCTGGGTGACATAACCCGCATTGATGAGCAACAAGCCCAACTCTTTATCGCTCATATGCCCGGCACGTTCCACAATGGCACGGTACTGATTAGCAGTCAATTTGTTGGCGCGATGCAATATCGTCGCCAACCGATTATCTTCAGAACCAATGCGAGCATAGGCCAGTTTGCCCTCGCGGAACGAAACCTGCGCCTGCTCATTCGGGCCATCAACAATGAGCGTACCGGTTTTCCCTGCCAGGTTAATCAAATTGAGCAGTTGAGTGATCGTAAAATCACGTAAATTGCCACGTAGTGCCATGGAGCCTCATAAAAGACCCCTCTCATGAGGGGATGTGAGAAGATTATACTTGCAAGGTGGTCATGCGTCAATTAACCTTGTTTACACTCTTGTGAGGAAATCCGCCAGATCACCTGTTTTTGCCCTTGCCACTATGTTATAGTTAGAGAGCGCCTCGCCAAGGAGCCCCCCATGCACAACAAAACCCTCACGATCTTCTTTTCGCTACTACTTCTTCTGTTGCCCCCTTCATACGCCCTGGCATCTCCCCTCGCTTCTCCCAGCCAAAACGAAGCCAACCTGGACTTTCCCAACAGCATCACCTTCCGCGCCACCCTGCAAAGTGACCAGCCCATCACCAGCGTCACCCTCGAATATGGGACGCAGCAGCTCACCTGCGGTCAGGTCATTGCCAAAGCATTCCCCCAATTCACCCCTGCCAAAACCATCCAGGTAGAATGGACCTGGGATATGCGCCAGTCTGGCTCCCTCCCGCCGGGCACATCCATCTGGTGGCGCTGGCGATACAGCAACGCCGCGGGAAGCGAAACCGTCAGCGAAGAGCAAACCATCACCTGGCTGGATTCTACCCACCCCTGGCAAACTCTCAGTGAAGGCAAGATCCGCCTCCGCTGGTACAACCAGAGCGAAAACTTCGCCCGCGACCTGCTCACCACCGCCCAAAAAGGTCTGGAAAGAAACGCCTCGCAGGCCGGCCTTGTCCCCGATGCACCGATTGACCTTTACATCTACGCCAGCACCGACGACATGCGCCAGGCCGTCCTCTACGAACCTTCCTGGACCGGCGGCATGGCCTTCCCGGAGCACAACATCGTCATCATCGGCATCTCCCCCGCCGACCTGGAGTGGGGTCGCAACGCCATCGTCCATGAGATCACCCACGTACTGGTCGGACACCTCACCTTTTCCTGTCTTGGCGATGTCCCCACCTGGCTGAACGAAGGGTTGGCCGTCTTTAGCGAAGGCGACCTCGACCCCTACTCCCAAAATCAATTGGACAAAGCCATCCAATCCAACTCCCTGCTTTCAGTGCGCTCCCTCAGTGGCGGTTTTTCTGAAATTGCCGATAAAGCCAACCTCTCCTACAGTCAATCCTACAGCCTGGTGAAATTTCTCATCGAAACCTATGGTCAGGGAAAAATGACCCAACTGCTTATCGCTCTGCGCGATGGAGCGACGGTTGACGAAGCCCTGCGCCAAACCTATGGATTCGACGTGGACGGCCTGGAAGACGCCTGGCGAGCAGCGATTCACGCCGCGCCCCGGGCGGCCCCCCCTCAACCAACCGTTCAGCCCACTCCCACCTGGGTACCTACCATTGTGCCCATCTCCGGCGCTCCCCTGGCCGTAACGCCCACCCCCTACATCATCCCTACCTCCTCCTCTCAAAATCCCACGCCCGCTCCCGCCCCTAGCGGCCCCCCTCTCACCCTGACGCTTCTCCTCCTCACCGTCTGCTGTGTGATGGGCTTACTCTTTGGCGTCATCGCCTTAGGAATCTTTCTCAACCTGCAAAGAAACAAGGATGGCCACCATGAATAACCCCAGGCGCATTCTCACCTTAAGTCTGGCCCTTCTTCTCCTGGCAGGCAACTTCACCTTTCCCCTCCAGGTTCAGCAAATTGACATTCCCTGGAATCAGACTCTCGTCCTTTCCGGCGGCGAAACCACCAACCCACGCGCCTACGACCCCGCCACTACCCACGGTTCAGGCGACAAACTCGCCTATAGCGGCCTGGTTTCCTTTGACCCTCATCTCAACCTCACGCCCGACCTGGCCGAATCGTGGGACGTTCAGGAAAACGGCACGGTCTATATTTTCCACCTGCGTAAAAACGCCCGCTTCCACGATGGCCGCCCTGTCACCACCGCTGACGTCATTTACTCCTGGGAGCGCGCCGCCAATCCCGCCCTCGCCTCAGATACCGTTCTCACCTACCTCGGTGACATCGTCGGCGTCAAAGAAATGGTTGCCGGAAAGGCCGATCACATCGCCGGACTGCGCGCCCTCGATGATTACACCCTACAGGTCACCCTCGATGCCCCCAAACCTTACTTCCTGTTCAAACTGACCTACCCCACCGCCTTTATCGTGGACAAAGCCAACGTCGAAAGCGGACCGGACTGGTACCGTCACCCCAACGGCACCGGCCCATATAAACTCATCGAATGGCGTAGCTTCGAACGCATCGTCTATCAACGCAATCCCGACTACTACCTCGGCCCCC
>JBMFPJ010000009.1:10188-14929 GCA_049969175.1 Anaerolineae bacterium
CCTCCCCTGCATCCCATACGTCGTCATCAAACTTTACGCCGGAGAAGATGTGCGCCTCTATGAAAACGGAGAAATTGACATCGCCGGCGTCGGTCTCTACAATGCCGAGCGCTTCACCGACCCCAGCGAACCGTTGCACAACGAACTACTCAGCGGCATTGACCTGTGCACCCACTACATCGTCTTCGACACCACCCGGCCGCCCTTTGACGACCCCAACGTGCGCAAAGCCTTCACCCTGGCCTTTGATCGCCAAAAATACATCAACGTCGTTCTGCGCGGCCGCGCCTTACCCGCTATTGGCCCCTTCCCGCCCGGCCTCCCCGGCTTCAACTACGCCCTCCAGGGCCTGCCCTATGACCCTGCCCAGGCACGCCAATTACTGGCCCAATCCAAATACGGCGACGCTGCTCATCTGCCCCCGATCGTGTATACTGATTCAGGCGTAGGCTCCTACATCAGCCCCGATGTCGCCGCCCTGGCCCAAATGTGGCAACAAAACCTGGGAGTCACCATCACCATCGAAAACATCGAACCCAACTTCTACCTCGAATCCATCTATTCCGCTCATCACGGACAAATCTTTGGCAGCGGCTGGTGCGCCGATTACCCCGATCCCGAAAACTTCGCCGATGTGCTCTTCCACAGCGGCTCGCAGCAAAACCTGGGCGGCTACTCCAACCCCGCCCTCGATGCTCTCCTCGACCAGGCCCGAGTAGAACAAGACGTCACCAAACGCATTGCCCTCTACCAACAAGCCGAGCAAATGATCGTCAACGATGCTCCGGTGCTTTTCACCATTCATCCCCTCTCCTATCAGCTGGTCAAACCCTACGTAAAGGGATATGTCTTCACCCCCATCGACATCCCGATCGAACGCTATATGTGGTTGGAGGGAAAATAGAGTCATGGCCGCGCTTCCACTGCGACCTCGACTCGCTTCACTGCCCCGCCCAGGCTGGCTACCGTTAAAAAGAACGGCAACCTCCCCCCTGGGCTGATCCCGGCATCCGCATCCCAACGGCGAACTCCGGTCACGCGGTCGTTCTCATCATAAGCCACTGCCGCCACCCAAACCAGCGTGGCGGCTTTGCTTTTCTCCGGCAGCCAGATCTCACCCCTCACCTGCGCCACTCGCCCGCTTGAATCCACCTCCACCAGTACATTATCCAGCGTAGCCGGCAAATAACGCTCATCTCCCGGCAGCAAGCGGATCGCCGTCAACACCTGGGCCTCGGCCCGCACTTCACCTGCGATAGGCGGCGCAAAATAAGTCGCCAGGGGCAACGACATCCCTGGTGGCAAAATGTTGAGTGGCAGGAACGCTGTTTGTGTGGCAACAGCCTGCCCTTTTTCATCCAGCAAAATCACCTGAGCGCTGATGTTTTCCATGAAATCGGCAAAATCGTTGTGAACCAGCACAAAGCACCATCTCCCCTGGGCCAGGTCGGCAAAACATTGCACCTGTTGTACGGTAAGTGGCGCAGGGACAGGCATCTCCTCCCCGGAGGGATTCGCCGGGCTACTGGGGATGTTCAAAACCGTCCCTACGGGCATGGCATTCGCTGAGACCTGCGGATTGGCGGCCTGTAAGGCATCCAGCGAAACGCCAAATTTTTCTGCAATGCCAATCATAGTATCCCCACGTTGAACAGTATAGGTAAAAGGCGTGGGCGTGGGCACCACAGGCGTCGCTTCGCTCTCTGTTGCGCCAGCCCAAAATGTGGCTGTTGGGCTGGGAGAAGCAGTGTGATAAGGTAAAGGTGAAGGCCAGGAGGGTATGACTGGCGTCGGCGGAAGAGCACAGGCTGCCAACCCGCCCGTCCATAAAATCAGCCAGAAAAGACGTTTCATGACCGAGATGATACCCTCGCAGTGGTGGACCAAAAATATTCGGCTTCTATTTGTTGCCAGGTGACCTGCGGCAGGTGCATGTATGAGGTCAATAAGGGATAGATGCGGTTCAATTCTTCGTAAATGCGCAAGGCAACGCGGCGAATGGAAAAATGGGCATTGGGTGCGGCGCGCAACTGGCAAAAATGATAGGCCTCGCGCAAGTTGAACTGCGCCAGCACGCGGCGATTGTAACCATTGGGCACCACATACTGGGCCACATCGGGGTTGAAGGCATACAATTTTTCAAAAGTCGCCGCGGCTGCGTCCATGGCTGCTTCATAACGAGCACCAAAACCCGCTTCCACAATGAGGCGCGGCACGGCATATCCCAGACGGGTGGTCAGGCGTTGCGGGGTCTGGGTCATCATGCGATGGCGTTTGAATTCGGCATAAGCCCCCTGATCCATGACCAAATCAAACATGCAGGTGGCATATTCCAGTTCGCGCAGGGGGACATCGTGTTGTCCCAACCGTCCAAGCAGGGATTCGGCCCATTGGGCGCGATCCCCCTGGGGGGCGGTCTGAATCGCTTGTTTCGCCTGGGGGTAGGATAAGCCCAGAAAACGGTATAAAACCGCCGCCAGGATTCGTTCCTCTCCATCCGCATCATAAGCGACCAGATGGCACCAATCGTTCAGAAGATCGGGGCCGGCGGGAAAGGAAAGTTCAGAGAGTTCCTGGCTGGTTTCGATCAGGTAGGGGACAGCATCGGCGTATTTGACCAGGGTGGGCACTTCGTTTCGTGCCGCGATTTTGACCTGCTGGCCAATCTGACGGACTTCGTCTAGCGGATGGGAAAGCATTTTGCGTATAGCATTTTCCAGCACGCGGGCGTTGGCAGTCATGCCTACGTTGGCCAGCGAGGCGGCAGGCAACAAGAAGCGGCAGGTATCTATATATTGTGAACGCAAGCGGCGATCCCAGGCTTCTTCGCTTTCGTTTTCACGCCGAGGGAATTTTTTCTCGATGAGGGCACGCACAGGTTGCAGCGAATCAGCGTAGGTTTGAAAGAGCAGGCGACAGGTTTGCAGATATTCCTGTTTGAGGGGGGAATCTTCCAGTTCGGCCGGGAGGTAGAAGTCGTCCAGCCCCCATTTTTGGTAGCGAGTAGATTTTTCGATGTAGGAAGCCAGGCGATTGGATTCGATGCTTTCGATGGCCAGGCGCGAGACGTTTTCAAAGGCAATGTGCAAGACGGCATGTTCGGCGACGGAGGCATGGCCGTAGCCAACCACCCATTTTTCGTGAAATTGGGCCGATTTTTCGTCGCTCAGTTCGGCTGCAATTTGCTGGAAGGATTCGGGGGAGCGGGAGGTTTTGGCGAAGGTGACGGCAATCGTTTCGGGGGAAAGCTGGCGCGGGGAAAGAAGGTAGATTTGGCGAGCAGGCATAGGGTCTCCTCGGTTAGGTCGGCCAGATGATAACGCAGACATCGGAGGCTAAGACGTCGGAGGTGTATGCTGTTGGGAGAGGAGCGCCCGTCCTTGGGCGATGTCGTCCCACATTTGTTGGATGAGGGCTTCGATGGAGGGGAATTTCATCTCATCGCGCAGGCGGGCGATAAATTCAATTTTGACGGTTTTGCCGTAAAGGTCACCTTCAAAATCGAGGAAGTAGGCTTCGATCAGAGGTTCTTGCAGGTCGGGGGTGAACATAGGGCGGATGCCGACATTGGTGGCAGACATGTGACGAAGACCATCGGCCCAGGCCCAGCAAGCATAGATGCCATTGGCTGGGATGACTTTCTGACGGGGGTAATCTATGTTGGCGGTAGGGATACCCAGTTTGCGCCCACGCCCATCGCCATGGACGACGAGGCCGCTCAGGGAGTAGGGACGCCCAAGCAGTTTGGCAGCCTCGCTCACATTGCCCGCTGTGATCAGTTTGCGGATTTCGGTAGAGGAGATGACGCCGCTTTCATCGGTGAGGGCGGGGAGGATTTGCACGTCGTAGTCCAATGCCCGTCCAATTTCGCTCAGGCGTGAGGCGTTGCCTTCGCGGCCTCTCCCCAGGGCGAAGTCATAGCCGATGAGCAGTCGCCGCAGGCCGAGGCGTTGCTTCAGCCAGGACATAAAATCGGAGGCGGAGACCCGCGAGAGTTCCGCTGTGAAGCGCTGGGTGATGACCACGTCCACACCGAGGGCGCAGAGCAGGTCAGCGCGTTCCTCGGAGGTGGTCAGGCATTTGATCTCATGCCCACTGAGGATGGTTGCCGGGTGTGGCTCGAAGGTGAGCACAACGGCAGGCGCGCCATTGGCATGAGCGCCTGCCGTGAGGGCTTTGATGATCTCCTGGTGTCCGCGGTGAACGCCATCGAAGACGCCGATCGTCAGCCAGGAATTCTGCAATGAAACGTCTTCTAGCGAGTAGGAGTGAATCATGCAGGTTTGAATTTATTCGGAGGTGAAGAAGACTTTCTTGGGCTGCCACTCTGGCGTGCCGTCTTCACCCTGAACGAGTTCCATCAGGGCGACCAGTTCACCCTGAGTGCTGACTCCACGCACCATGCCGGGTTGAGCATCGGGGGCGGCTTTGACCCGGTGGCCATGGCGCACTTCTTCGACTTCGTCGGGGTCGAGTTCGACGGCTGGCCAGTCGGCCAAGGCTTCGGCGGCGGGAATCAGGTATTGATACCAGTTCCCGGCGTGGAAGGCTTCTTGCAGTTTGCGCAACGGTACGGCATCGCGCAGACTGAATCGTCCGCTCTTGGTGCGGCGCAGGCCGACGAGGTAGGCACCGGTGCCGAGAGCCTCGCCCAGATCGTTGGCCAGCGAGCGGACATAGGTGCCGGAGGAGCAGTGTACGTCAATGACCACTTCGGGGGGGGCCCATTCCAGCACTTCGA
>JBMFPJ010000010.1:0-7832 GCA_049969175.1 Anaerolineae bacterium
GGTGCGCCCGATGAATTTTTTATAGCGCTCATCTTCCGGGTGGACGGCCACTGCCGTATCGCCGAGAATGGTCTCCGGGCGGATGGTGGCAACGGGGATATAGGCTTCCGCAGTCTCTGAGGTTGTGGAAGCCTCAGGCTTCAGCATATACTTGAAATAATACAGTGTCGCATCTTCTTCTTCGTATTCCACCTCAAGGTCAGATACGGCGGTTTTGAGCCCCGGCGACCAGTTGATCAGGCGCGGGCCGCGGTAGATCAATCCCTTTTCGTAGAGGCGAACAAAGGCCTCTCGTACCGCGCGACTCAGCCCAGGGTCCAGGGTGAAGCGCTCGCGCGACCAATCGCAGGAGGCGCCTAATCGCCGAATTTGGGTGGTGATCAGGTTGCCGTATTTTTCTTTCCATTGCCAGACGCGTTGGATGAATTCCTCGCGCCCGAGTTGCTCACGGGTGGTGTTTTCGGTCTTTTGCAGATGTCGCTCGACCATCAGCTGGGTGGCGATTCCGGCGTGATCGGTACCGGGCACCCAGAGGGTGGGGATGCCTTTCATGCGGTGGTAGCGAATCATCAGGTCTTCGACCGAGACGAACATGGCATGGCCGAGATGGAGTTCGCCGGTGACGTTGGGTGGAGGAATGGAGATGACGAATGGCTTGATGTTGGGGTTGAAGCCGGGTTTGTTGGGGTCGTTCCAGGGTTTGAAGTAGCCGGCTGCCTCCCACATGGCGTAAATGCGTTGTTCGGTGGATTTGAAGTCGTAGGCTTTGGGTAATTCGTGTCTGCTCATGTAGGGTTCTCCTTGTGTTTTGTATGGCATCGAAGACAGGCGAAAAAATTTTGGCGTTGTGAAAAATAAAAATACGCTTCGCCTCTCTGAGGACGAAGCGTAGGCTCCGCGGTACCACCTCAATTCAGTCCAATGACTGCTCTCTGTGGCTGACGTGTTCATCAGCCTGCGCGCTAACGGGCGCTCCCGTGACGGTCTACTCATCAGGTCCGTTTTCTGAACGCCGATTTTCTTCGTCACCTGCTCCAGGCGACTTCGGCGCTGCTTTTCCTGCGGAGACTTCCACCGTTTGTCTCCTTCTCTATCAGGCTGCTTTGCGCTTACTCCTCCTGGAGATAGTTAGATTATACGCGGCGGAGGATGGCGAGTCAAGCAACGTTTTCGTTTTTGGCCAAAAACGCGACCGCCCGGCTTTTTTGCGAATCCATAATCAGATCCATATGGTGTCCTGAACGGTAGTCGGCAATGGCGATCAGGCGCAGGGAGGTGAGAATGGTCGGGTTTTCCACGTGGATGAACTCGGTGAGCCGGTTGGGGGTGTTGTAGAAGAATGGACGATTGAAGAGAGTATCGGGGTCATCCAGGAAAACGGCCAGCGGGTAAATGCTGGCTTCCATCAAGTCCTGAAAGAAATGGGTGCCAAAAGAGGGCTCGGGTGAAGCGCCAATGGCCTCACCCGTCAGTTCGACCAGGGCACTGGCGTTGTAAATGTCGCTGTAGGCGACGTGTACCCCCAGGTCGGGTGTGGAAGTACCCCACCGGCCCGGGCCAACGGCGATGAAGGTTTCATCTTTCAATGCCTGGTTGACCTGTCCAATGGCGCGTTCTAGGGCGATGCGCTCGGTTTGCGAGGCGAGGCGGAAGTAGCTCTCTGCCGGCACGAAGAGTACATAGCGAATGTTCTGCACAACGCCCTGAGGCACCATGCGATGAGTGGAAAAGACAATATCTTCCAGGGGTAACTCGGCCGGGAGGGTGACTTCGCCTGCCTCTTGAATGTGGCTTTGGGGACGACATTGCAACAGGGTGATGCAAATATCAGAGCGCGCCTCTTCTGGATGGAGGATTTGCACCGTAAATTCGGTATCTACAGGGACGTTATAGTGGGTTTCGAGCAATTTGAGGGCCTGGCGCATGGTCTCGGCAAAGGGAGTGTGGGTGAGCAGGCCCTCGAAGGTGAGAAGCATTTTTTCTGGAGAGGCCATGCGGGAGCGGATGGGGACCAGGTAACCGTCCTCTTCGAGCTGGGCGATGTAGCGTACCGGCGGATAGGTGGGCCGGATCAGATCTCGGATGGGGACGGTAGCAAATTGATTGTTGGCCAGGTCAATGGCATCCACATATTGTTGCGAATACATCCGTCGCGAGCGAATATCCTGTGAGGGGACCAGGTGCGGATGGCTGAGTGCCACCAATCGGGGATAGTCATCGGCGACTATTTCCACGGCGCGTGTGCCCAGTCCCCACACCAGGCGCAAAAAGCCATCTTCCTGTTTAATTTGAGGAGACCAGCGATACAGGTTGCGGCTGAAGGCGACGCCGGCAGCATGAGGCAGGTAGTAGTTTTCCCAGGGTTCACCCTCGACAAACTGAATCAGAATGCCAATACGTTCGTCATAATCGGCCAGGTCTTTGATGTGACGGTAGAGTAACGCATCGGGCGCCAGCACGCTGGCATATACGCGGGCGATTGCCAGAGTCAGGGCGGTGAGGTTTTCTTCGCGGCTGCCTTGATTGGGCAAAAAGATGCTCTCGTATTTTCCGGCGAAGGAAGTGCCGAAGTTATCCTCCAGCAAGCTGGAGGAACGCACAATCAAGGGTGTTTTCCCGGCCTGAGCGATGATTTCTTCGAGGCGTTCCAGGATTTCGAGTGGGAATCGCCCTTTTTCGAACTCCTGGCGCAAAATCGGATACTCGGCGCGCATTTGCTCTTCGGTTTTGTATTTCTGGTCGTTCCAGTGCATTAAACCGTTGAGAGACATGAAGTTGTAAAACACATCCGAGCCGAGATAATAAGAGATCGGGATACGGAAGCGCTCACGGATGTGGGGTGGAGCAACCTCTTGGATGATGCGATAGGCCAGCAACATACCGGCCGCCTTTCCGCCGATCTTCCCGCCGCCGATTTTGCGGGTGCGAATTTCTTTAAAATCTTCCATTGTGAACCACTGCCGCGCCATCTTGATGTATTTCAGCTGATCACTGATCATCGTGCGGATGAGCACGACTTTCAGCTCTTGCAACCGCGGCTCATATTTTTGGCGCTCAGCAGAGGGCATGGCCTCGATCATTTCGGCTTGCTCAAAGATCAATTCCTGTGGGGCCAGCTCAGGGTTAAACCAGATGAACTCCGAGGTACTGCCGCGCTCAGTCAATACCTGACGAACGATCTTCTCAAATTCAGAGTAGGGCAGGTTGTTGGCAAAGTAAAAATCGGTGAGCGAATCGCGCACCCGTGCCAGGCGCGTTTCCCACACGTCGGCCTTTTCCTCCACATAGGGATCGTGCAGACCCTCGCGTTGTTGCGATTCGATTGCTTTTTGCCGCGTCTCCTCATCGAAGGCTTCTTTTGAAATAATGCCGCGGCTGAATAGCTCTTTCCTCATCCGTGAACGGATTCGCCCGCTTAAAATGGGATATTGACTCAGAGCGAGTAAAATTCGCAAAACATTATTGGTAGAAGTGTTTGGAAAGGTCATAAATAAAATTATAGCCCGAAGTCATGCTTTCTTCGTTGCTGCTTTTTCAAAGCCAGCAAGCCGAAGTTCCGTTATAATCAGACTGACCTACTCTAAAAACGGAGAAATCCATGTCCAAAAGCAAGCGTGTTGTGCCCCTGCCCTTGCCTCCTGAGGAGATTATCAAAGATTACCGTATTGCCTATCAATCTCGCCAGGCTTCGCTCATTGGGCGGCGCGAGGTGCTCAGCGGAAAGGCCAAATTTGGCATCTTTGGCGATGGTAAGGAATTGGCCAATATCGCCATCGCCCGAGCTTTCCGCAAAGGGGATTGGCGCTCTGGCTACTACCGCGATCAAACCTGGATGTTTGCCCTCGGCGCGACAAGCATCCAGGAATTTTTTGCCCAGCTCTACGCCGATGCTGATGTGAATCGCGATCCCGCCTCAGGAGGGCGGATGATGAATGCTCACTTCGGCTCGCGCTACCTCAACCCCGATGCTTCCTGGCGCAACCAGACGGAAATGTACAACATCGCCAGTGATGTTTCGCCCACCGGCACTCAAATGCCCCGTTCTGTGGGACTGGCGTATGCCTCCGTGCTTTATCGTCAGCTGGATTCACTCAAACCGTTTATCCAATTCTCTCGGAATGGGGATGAGGTCGTCTTTGTCAGCATCGGGAATGCCTCGACGGCTGAAGGCTTGTTTTGGGAAAGCGTGAATGCTATTGGTGTGTTGCATGCTCCAGCGATCATCACCATTTATGATGATGGCTATGGTATTTCCGTCCCCAATCAATTTCAGATGGTCAAAGAAAACATTGGTGCGATTCTTAAAGGATTTCAACGCGACCCCTGCCCGGCGGAAGAATGCGACCGTGGTTATGACCTCTATACCGTGCGCGGCTGGGATTATCCGGCTTTGATCGAGACCTACCAGGCAGCCGCCGAAATTGCCCGCCAGTATCACATCCCTGCGCTGGTACATGTCATCGAGGTGACGCAACCGCAGGGGCATTCCACCAGTGGCAGCCATGAGCGCTACAAGCCCCCCGAACGGTTGAAGTGGGAAGAAGAATACGATTGCCTCAAGCGGATGCGCGCCTGGATGATCGAAAACCGCATCATTTCGGACCCTGAGCTGGCTGCCCTTGAAAAAGAGGATTACGAGTTTGTTGAGGGAATCCGCAAATTGGCCTGGGAAGCGTATTTGAATCCCATCCTGGAGGAGCGCGCTCAGGTGATGGATATGCTCGATGAGATTGCGGCGACGTCGAGTCACGCCTCGGCGTTGAATCAAATTCGAGGGCGGCTGGCCAGCCTCCCGTCTGTGACGAGGCGAGATGTTCATAGCGCGGCCCACGAGGCGTTGCGCATCCTCCGCCATGAGGCGCATCCCGCCAAACAGATCCTCATCCAGTGGAAAAATGAGCAGGACGCTATTAACCTGGAGCGATATGGCTCACATCTGTACAGCCATCGGGCGTTGAATGTGCCGGAGGTCAAACCGGTTTATTCGGCTCATTCGCCGATTGTGGCTGGCTTTGAGATCATCAACGCTGCTTTCGATGCCATGCTGGCGCGAGAGCCGCGCCTGATTGCTTTTGGAGAAGATGTGGGGCGGCTGGGGGATGTCAACCAGGGTTTCAGGGGGATGCAGGAGAAATATGGCGCATGGCGAGTGACCGATACCGGCATTCGTGAGGTGACGATCGTTGGGCAGGCGATTGGAATGGCTATGCGCGGCCTGCGACCTTTGTGTGAGATTCAATATCTGGATTATTTGCTCTATGCTCTCCAGCTAATGAGCGATGACCTGGCGACGTTGCGCTGGCGCACTGTCGGCGGGCAGGCTGCACCGGTGATTGTGCGCACGCGCGGGCATCGCCTGGAGGGGGTGTGGCATTCTGGCTCACTCATGGCGGGCATCATTCACCTGGTGCGGGGGATGTATGTGCTGGTGCCCCGGGATATGACCCGCGCTGCGGGTTTCTACAACACGCTGCTTCAGGCCGATGAACCGGCCATTGTGGTCGAGGTGTTGAATGGCTATCGCCTGAAAGAGCGCTTGCCCGATAACCTCGCTGAGTTCACCGTGCCTTTGGGTGTGCCGGAGACGTTGCGCGAGGGCCGTGATGTCACCGTGGTCACCTATGGGGCTTGTTGTCGCATTGCTCTGGATGCTGCCGAGAAGTTAAGTAAAGTGGGCATTGAGGCCGAAGTGATTGATGTACAATCTCTTTTGCCTTTCGATATTCACGGTAAGATCGTGGAATCTTTGAAAAAAACCAATCGCATTTTGTTTGTGGACGAAGATGTGCCTGGGGGGACGACGGCTTATATGCTGGAGCAAGTCATTGAGCGGCAGGGTGGTTACTACTGGTTGGATTCGCCGCCACGCACTCTGCCCGGGGCGGAGCATCGCCCGGCTTATGGCTCGGATGGTGATTACTGGTCTAAGCCCAATGCCGAGACAATCTTCGATGCGGTGTATGAGATGATGCATGAGGTGGACCCTGAGCGCTATCCTGAGATTCATTGACCGCTGCCGCGAATTTTCCTGGAGACATTCGTGAAAATTCGATGCAAAAGAAACCGGCCCTGTTGTATGCACTCTCTGTGTCTCTGTGGTGAAATCAAGGAGAAACGATGGCAACCAAAGTATTTGTCCCTCTGCTCGGCGAAGGCGTCGAGGAAGTGACTGTTACCAAATGGCTCAAGAAGGAAGGCGAAACGGTTAAAGAACTGGAGCCTTTGCTGGAAGTGAACACCGACAAAGTGGATACTGAAATTCCTGCTCCGGCTTCAGGGGTGTTGCTCAAAATCGAACTGCCGGAGGGCAGGCCGGCAAAAGTGGGCGAGTTGCTGGCAGTGATTGGTCAACCGGGGGAGAAAATTGAAGATGAAAAAGTGCCGCTTGCCCCACCTCCGATGGAAGCGAAGAGCGAGATCCCCGCGGCGGGGGCAAAGCCCACTCCCGTTGCCGCGTCTGCGCCGGCGGCTCTGGGCTTCATTTCTCCTGTCGTAGCACGTATCGCTGCCGAACAGGGAGTGGACCTTTCTCAGCTGCGCGGGACCGGCCTGGGAGGGCGAATCACCAAAAACGATGTGCTGAACTACATCGAAAGTCGAAAAGTCGCGGCAACGGTTTCGCCAGCGCCGCAACCACAACCTGCCGCCGCGCTTATGCCGACCTCGACGGGCGATCAGTTAATCAAACATAGCCTGATCCGCAAACAAATTGCCGAGCATATGGTGATGAGCAAACATACCTCGCCCCATGTGCTCACCGTGATGGAAGCGGATATGTCAAACGTGGTGCGTCACCGCGCCGAGAATAAAGCCACCTTTGAACGCGACGGAGTCAATCTTACTTTTACGGCTTATTTCATGATGGCCATTGTGGCCGGGTTGAAGGCGTACCCGATGGTGAATTCTTCCTGGACGGATGAGGGCCTGCTTATTCATAAAGACATCAACATCGGCATGGCAACTTCGCTGGGGGAGGAAGGGCTGATTGTGCCGGTCATCAAACATGCCGATACGCTTTCGCTGTTGGGGATGGCGCGGGCCGTCAACGACCTGGCTAGCCGCGCCCGGGCGAAGAAACTCCAGCCAGAGGAGGTCAAGGGAGGGACGTTCACGCTGACCAATCACGGTATCAGTGGATCGCTGTTTGCTTTTCCTGTCATCAATCAGCCGCAGTGCGGCATTCTAGGGGTGGGGGCGATGCAAAAACGACCGGTGGTCATCACGGATAGCCAGGGCAACGAGGCCATTGCCATCCGCCCGATGGTATATCTCTCGTTTGTGTTCGATCACCGCATCCTCGATGGTGCCTCGGCGGATTGGTTTCTGGCAAAGGTTAAGCAGACGCTGGAGAATTGGGCGTAAACCACCTCAATTTTGTTTTGGAGGCCACCTTTTTACGCCCATTTATGCCTCTGGTGGAATTCGAGCCCAGCAGTGCTTGTTTGAGTTTTGTTGGTGAAGGCTGCTGTTTCTTTCTGGGTGTTACTTTCGTAGGGTAAAATGAAATGACACTACTGTTGAACGGAGTTAAATATGCCTGAAAATTTTGATGTCGTTGTTATCGGTGCCGGGCCGGCGGGATACGTGGCCGCCATCCGCGCCGCACAATTGGGGCAAAAAACCGCTATCGTGGACAAGCAATGGCTGGGCGGCGTGTGCCTGAACGTGGGCTGCATTCCGTCCAAATCATTGCTCAAAAATGCCGAAGTCGCTCACCTTCTCCGCGAGCGCGCCAAAGATTTCGGCTTTTCCTTTGAGAATCTGAAGCTCGATTACAGTGTAGCGGTAAAACGCTCCCGCCAGAATTCCGACCGCCTGACCAAAGGCGTCGG
>JBMFPJ010000010.1:7842-14871 GCA_049969175.1 Anaerolineae bacterium
CCTCATGCGTAAAAACAACATTGCCGTCTTCATGGGCGAAGCGAAATTCAAAACCAAAGAGACGATCATCGTGACCGACAAAGATGGCAAGGTCAGCGAATTGAGCGCACGCAACTTCATCGTTGCCACCGGTGCCAGCCCCATGGTGCCCGCCGGCTGGAAGGTGGATGGCGAAAAAATCGTCACCTACCTGGAAGCCATTTTGCAAGAAAAACTGCCGAAATCGGTCATCATCATCGGCTCGGGGGCGATCGGCGTGGAGTTTGCCACGGTGTGGAGCTCCTACGGCGTGGAGATTACCATTGTCGAAATGCTACCGCGACTGGTTCCCCTGGAAGACGAAGAAATTTCCAAAGAACTGGAGAAGGAATTCAAAAAACGTGGCATCAAACCGCTTACCGGCCACAAAGTGGAAGCCGTAGAAGCCACCGCAAGCGGCGTCCAAGTAACCGTCTCTGCCAACGGACAGCAAACTGTCCTTGAGGCAGAACAGGCGCTGGTCGCCATTGGCTTCCGCCCCAATTCCAAAGGCCTGGGGTTGGAAGAAATCGGTGTCAACATCAATGAGCGCGGCTTTGTCGAGATCAACGAGAAGATGCAAAGCAGTGTGCCGAACATCTACGCTATTGGCGATGTAACCGGCAAGCTTATGCTGGCGCATGTCGGTTCAGCCATGGGGATTGTCGCTGCCGAAAATATCGCCGGCGTCGAAACAGTAACCCTCGATTACGAAATGATGCCGCGCGCCACCTACTGTCAGCCGCAAATCGCCTCGTTTGGTCTCACCGAGGCGCAGGCAAAAGAACGCGGCTATACTGTCCAGATCGGGCGCTTCCCCTTCCAGGCCAACGGCAAGGCCCTCGGCCTGGGCGATTACGCCGGATTCGTCAAACTTGTAGTGGACGAAAAATACGGCGAAATCCTGGGTGCCCACATGATCGGCCCCGAAGTCACCGAATTGCTGCCCGAACTTACCCTGGCGCACATGATGGAACTTACCCCGCACGAAATCGCTCGCAATGTACATGCCCACCCCACCCTGAGCGAAGTCCTGATGGAAGCCGCTCACGCCGCGGAAGGCGCCGCCATTCATATCTAAAAATGCCTGATAGCCTGCGAGGAAGATTTACTCTTCTATTTGTCGCCTTTGTCCTGCTTGTCCTGGTCTCGGTGGGAGCAACCTACATTGGCCTGGAGACCCAACGGCAAGACGCGTTGATCATCAACCTGGCTGGACGGCAACGGATGCTCATTCAACAAATGGGGAGATTAGCCTTCGAAGCCGGGGCCGGCCAGGATACTGTCAATGCTGCTTTGCAGGAAAGTGAAAAAATGTTTACTCAGACCCTGCAAGCGCTGCGGGATGGGGGGGCCGGCCCCCTACCCGCCTTCTGGCGAGGTCACCATTCCGCTCAGGCGGGACCCGAAGCTGGGCACGGCCCTGGATCAGGTTTCTTTTGCCTGGAATGAATACCGCCTGTTGTTGGATACCCTGCAAAACACTTCGCCTCAATCTCCCCAATTTTCCTCCTTGCTACAAACTATTCAACAACAATCTTCGGCCCTGGTACAACGGGCCGATGCGGTGGTACGGCTATATGAGGCTGCTTCTACCGCCAAAGTTAGCCGCCTGCGCCTGCTTCAAATCGTTTTTTTGCTGAGCGCCCTGGCACTGCTGGGGCTGGGGGTGACTATCACCCATCAATCGGTGTTGCAGCCGCTTCAGCGGCTGGCGGGGGTCGCGGCTCGCTTGGGTCAGAATAACCTGGAAAACGAGGTGCTTGCCGAGGGTCCGACAGAGATACGAGCACTGGCCAAAGCGTTTGATGCCATGCGTCTGAGACTGCGCGCTTCCCGGCAGGAATTAATTGCCCTGAATGAGAGTCTTGAGGAACGTGTGGCCCGACGTACGCATGAATTGGAGATGCTCAATGAGGTCAGTCGCGAAATTTCATCTCGTCTTGAGCTTCAACAGGTCTTAAACTCGGTGACGGAGAAAGCGCGCCTTTTGCTGGGTGGCGAGGTGGCTTCGTTATGCCTGGTGGATGAAGCACAACACTGGCTGAAACTGCAAGCCCTGAGTGGGCGCAACAGGCTCTTTATACCCCTGTGGTGGCGATTGATGATGATTTGGTGGAAAACGTTTTAAAAAGTGAGCATGCCTTACCGTGTGGCCTGGATAGCTGTCGCGGCGGTTGCCGGATGTTAAATGCCCCCTATCGTACCAGTCATCTGGCCGCACCGTTGCGGGTTGGCGAACGCGTTATTGGTGCATTGTGTGTGGGCAGTTCCGCACCGCGCCAGTTTGCTGAGGATGCGGCCGGTCTGCTCACCAAATTAGCCAATGTGGCTGCTATTGCATTGGAGAATGCCCGCCTGTATGCGCAGGCCGAGCGTGTGGCCACGCTGGAGGAGCGTCGCCGCCTGGCCGCCGAGATGCACGATGGGTTGGGACAAACGCTCAGCTATCTTGGCCTGATGACCGATCAGGTGGTTGAATTTTTGGCAGAAGGCCAGGACGAAGCCGCCCTGGAACGTCTGTACAAGGCCCGTGAGACAATTGGCAAGGCCACCCGCGATGTCCGCCGTGCCATCAACAGCCTGATGGAAGAAACTCCCCCTGCTCAGGATTTGCCCGGTCGTTTGCGCGAGATGCTGGAGGAGTTCGCTGCTGAACATCACCTGAAATCTGTTTGGGAGATGAAGGCCGAGGCGGTATTTCAATGTGCACCGCAAAGTGTTGAGCAGGTATTAAATATCGCCCGCGAGGCGTTGAACAACATAGCCCATCACGCCCAGGCGCAGCAAGTGACAATCCAACTGGGACGGGATGGCGATTGGTTTTCTCTCCTCATTGAGGACGATGGGCAGGGTTTTGATGTCTCGCAGGCTATACCGGGCGGACATTTTGGTCTGCAAATCATGCGAGCACGGGCGGCGCACATTGGCGGGCGGCTGAATGTTGATTCTGCGCCAGGAAAAGGCACACGTCTCAGATTGATTTTCCCTGCTGGAGAGAATCTATGAAGCGTGCTCGCGTTCTCCTTGCCGATGATCACGCCCTCTTTCGAGAGGGATTGGCAGGAATTATCGCCGCCCAACCCGATATGGAAGTGGTCGGCGAAGCCAGTGATGGAGTGGAAGCCCTGATCAAAGCCCAGGAACTCAAGCCGGACCTGGTTTTAATGGACGTGCAAATGCCGGGCATGGATGGACTGGAGGCCACCCGCCAGATCAAACAGGCTTTGCCAGAGACCATCATTGTCGTTTTGACTGTGCGCGATGACGATGAAAAACTGTTTCAGGCGCTCAAAAACGGCGCACAGGGTTACCTGTTGAAAGACATCCGTTCCCACGAAATGCTGACGATGCTGCGTGGCGCGCTGCGCGGCGAGGCGGCTCTTTCCACCGCGCTGGCAGCGCGCATACTGACTGAGTTCCGCCGCTTGAGCACAGGCAGCCTCGCTGCGCAGGAAGATGACGGCGGCCTGACTGAGCGCGAACAGCAAGTGTTGAGCTACGCGGCGCAGGGGGCCACGGATAAGGAAATTGCCGCGGCTTTGAACATCAGCCTGAACACGGTCAAAACCCACATGCGGAATATTCTGGCAAAGTTACACGTTCGCACGCGACGCGAAGCGGCAAAAGTGGCAAGGAGCAAAGGGCTGGTGTAAGCCAGGACTAATTCTTTTGAAAAAAAAGAGTGACTTTCCGGTCACTCTTTTTTCATTCCTGGCGCGGGAGGGGGAGGGATTCAGTTCTTCGGCATTTTCCAGTAACCTTGAAGAAAAGTGTACCCATCTGTCGGGATAGTCATGCAAAAACACCGCGTTTTACTCCTGTGTTCCCAGCGTCTCTTCGGCGAAAGTATGGAGACCCTCCTGCGATCTGCCGAGGAGGTGGAATTGCTTGGCCCCTGGACTTTGGAACAGGCCGATTGCACCCAAATTGCCGCGGCGCGCCCCAGCCTGGTGGTGATTGCCGATGATGAAGCCCATGAAGAGACCATTGCCCGCCTCACCGCAGAGATTTTGGAGCATCTCCCCGAACTGCCTGTCATCCGCGCCGGGCTGAACGAGAATATCTTCCGCGTCTTTTCTGCCCACACTCTCCCTGCCCGCGGCGCCGATTTGATGGAAATCATCCGAAACTTACCCGCTTAATGTGGCGCAAATTCAAACTTACGCACAAATCGCAGATTTACCCTACCCTTCTTCATGGAGATGAAATCAATGACTCGATCACACCCTCTCTCTCCTTCCCATCTCGCCCGTCTTTTTCTTCTTGTGGGCCTGTTGATCCTTGGGCTGGCGGGAACTTTCTCCCTGGCGCAAGCCGCGCCGCCGCCTCAGGATGTGGCTAATGGCCAAGCCCTCTTCAAAACCAAATGCGCTGCCTGCCATACCATCGGCGGTGGAAAACTGGTTGGCCCCGATTTACAGGGGGTGACCACCCGCCGCGACGCTAGCTGGCTGGCGCGTTGGATCAAAGAACCTGACAAAATGCTGGCAGAAGGCGATGCGATTGCCACCCAACTGCTTGCCGAAAACAACAATGTGGCCATGCCTAACCTGGCCTTAAGCGACGCTGAGGTCGCGGACTTGATCGCCTACTTCCAGAGTGTGGATGGAACCGCCGCCTCCACCCCGCAGCCGACGGCGGCTTCCGCCCTGACTTTTCGCAGGCCGCCAAATACGCCGATTACTGGGTGCCCATTCACCCGGGTCAGGATACTGCCTTCTGGATGGCGGTCAATCACGTTATTTTGAAGGAGTTTTACGTCGAACGGCAGGTACCGTATTTCCTGGATTACATCAAAAAATATACCGACTCGCCGTTCCTGGTGGAGATCTCCCCTCTTCCCGCGGGCGAGGGAGCGGGAAAAGCAGGCAAATATCTGCGCGCAAACCTGCTCCAACCCTATGCCGACCAGGAAAATGGCGACTGGAAACTGCTCGTCTGGGATAAAACTTCGAATCGGCCGCGTATGCCCAAAGGGACAATTGGCTATCGCTGGCAAACCGAAAAAGGCAAATGGAATCTCGAAATGAAGGACGGCGTCAGCGATGAAGAACTGGACCCTGCTCTCTCGTTTCTCGAGACGCACAACGCGGTGGTAGAAGTCGAATTTGACGACTTTGCCGGGGGCGTGGTCACCCGCCGCGGGGTCCCGGTGCGAATCGTTGAAACCAGTCGCGGCAAAGTCACCGTGACCACCGTCTTTGATTTGCTCATGGCGCAATTTGGTGTAGATCGCGGCCTGGGAGGTGAGTATCCTCAATCTTATGATGACGAAGCCTGTTACACCCCTGCCTGGCAGGAGAAATTCAGCGGCATCCACCGCGATACGTGCATCCGCTATGCCCGCGAGTGGGCCATCAATGCTGAAAAGACGCATGGCAAAAACCTGATCATCATCGGCGCGGGCGCTAACCACTGGTATCACAATAATCTTTTGTATCGTTCGGCCATCGTCGCCTTGATGTTGACGGGTTCGGTGGGCGTCAACGGTGGCGGGCTGGCGCATTACGTGGGCCAGGAAAAACTCGCCAACCACGCCTCGTGGGGGCGATTGCCTTCGCGGGCGATTGGAAATTGCCGCCGCGTCAGCAGAATACCCCCTCTTTCCATTATGTCCACACCGACCAGTGGCGTTACGAGCGCGGCTTCACCGCTTACGACAGCCTGCCTGGAGAAAAGAAAAAAGAACACACGATTGACTATCAGGTACGCGCTGTGCGTCAGGGGGCGTTGCCGTTTTTCCCGCAGTTCAACAAGAGCCCGCTGGAGGTGGTCAAGGATGCCGAAGCGGCGGGCGCGAAAACCGAAGCGGAGATCATTCAATATGTCGTTTCGCAGCTGAAGAGTGGGGCATTGCGCTTTGCCGTCGAAGACCCCGACGCACCCGAAAACTGGCCGCGTGTGTGGTTCATCTGGCGCGGCAATGCCATTGGCACAAGCATGAAGGGACACGAGTACATGCTCAAGCATTACCTGGGCACACACTCGAACAAAGTGGCCAATGAGATGGCGCCATGATACGCCCGATGAAGTGACCCAACCGACTGTGGCCGATTGGAAAACGGGTGACTGTGGAGCTATTCCTGGCAAGACCATGCCCAAGTTCCGCGTTGTCGAGCGCGATTACACCTTGCTCTACGAACGCATGGTCAGCCTCGGCCCTGGCGTGGAGGAAAATGGCGTGGCTGCACATGGGCTGAAGATCCCCGTAAGGGACGAGTATCAGGCGCTGGCTCGCGAACAGGGGCGCAAACTGGGTGAGCGCACCTATCCCAGCCTGGAAGACTCGATCCACGTGGTGGAGACGATCCTGCGTCTTGATCCTGTTACCAACGGCGAGCTGGCTTATCGCGCCTTCGAGGAAGAAGAACACAAAACGGGTCGCCTGCTCACCCACCTGGCAGAAGGAATGCGTGCTGTCAAATATTCTTTCGCCGACATTGTCGCTCAACCGCGTCGCCTTCTGACCAGCCCCACCTGGTCGGCCAACATCAATAAAGGACGCGCTTACTCACCCTTTACCCTCAATGTCGAAGAATTGATTCCCTGGCGCACACTGACGGGACGCCAGCATTTCTACCTCGACCATGAACTATACCTGCAATGGGGCGAACACTTACCCACTTACAAGCCGCGCCCCAATCACACCATGCTGGATGAAACCCAAATGACCGAAGCCGAGGCGCAGGGACGATTGATGAACTACATTACCCCACACGGCAAGTGGAGCATCCACTCCACCTATTCCGAGAATCACCGCATGATGACGCTCTCGCGCGGCGATTACCCCATCTGGCTCAATGACAAAGATGCTGAAGAACTGGGCATCAAGGACAATGACTGGGTGGAACTGTTCAATGACAACGGCGTATTCGTCCAGCGTTGCAACGTCTCCGCCCGCATTCCGCGGGGCACAGTGTTCGTTTATCACGCTACCGAGCGAACGGTGGGCATCCCCATCTCTCCCTTGCGTGGTAAGCGGGCAGGCATGAACAACTCCATCACCCG
>JBMFPJ010000011.1:0-14736 GCA_049969175.1 Anaerolineae bacterium
CGTTGAGCAGGGCTTGGTATTCTTCTTTGCTGTTGAACATGCTGGTCCAGAGTTTGCGGTCTTCCGAAAGTGAGGCACGTGTGTACTCCATGAAGGGCTCAACGGAGGGGAAGGTGATAGGATTTTCAAAGGTCAACAATTCGGTGTGGGCGAACAAACGCTCGATCGTCTGGTAGATTTCGCCTTTGAAGCGCGAAGAGCCTGGCATGGGTGGAATGGGCTTTTGGGTAGCCTCTTTGATGATGTCGTAAAATATCTTCTTGTTTTCAGGCAGCGGACCGGTTACAAAAAGCCGTCCGCCAGGTTTGAGCACCCGGCGTGCCTCACCAAACGTAAATTCCAGGTCTGAAGCGTAGTAAATGGCAAAAGCACTGGAGACCAGGTCAAAAGTCTCGTCTGCGAATGGGAATGACTGGTTGAAATCCAGGAATTGGAAGCGAATGTTGCGGTCGCCGCGCTCGGCCTGACGGGCGCGGGCCTTTTCGAGCAATTCTTCTGAAAAATCTCCGCCAACAATCTCGGCCTGACCTTTGGTAAAATCACTGTACAGGAAACATTGCTTGCCGGCTCCACAACCGACATCCAGGATTTTCATACCGGGTTGGGGTTGGAGAACTTCGGTAGTCCACTGGTCTATATTTCGACTGCCGTATTTTTCGTGAATGTCAATGCGAGTGAGCAGATCTTTGCTGGTTTCCTGGTAGTTAATTTTCATGTTCTCTCCTTGGACGTTGCCCTTTTGAGTGGCTTGAGGTAAAACAGAACTGGCGTAAGTTTGCCGCATTATACCAGCAAAATTCAGCCATTGAATTATGATTTGGAGGCTTAATGAAAAAAGTCATACCACCCGTCAAAGGGACGCGCGATTTTTATCCTGAGCAGATGGCTGTGCGCACCTGGCTATATAACACCATGCGGCAGGTGGCAGAATCCTTTGGCTATCAGGAATACGAAGCACCTATTTTGGAAACGCTTGAGTTATATGCGGCCAAATCGGGGGAGGAACTGGTGAAGGAGCAATCGTATGTGTTTACCGATCGCGGCGGCACGCAAATTACCCTGCGCCCGGAGCTAACTCCCAGCCTGGCGCGTATGATTGCCCAAAAACAGGGCGAACTGACCTTTCCCGTGCGCTGGTGGTCGTTTGGGCCATTTTGGCGCTATGAACGCCCGCAAAAAGGCCGCACGCGCGAGTTTTTTCAGTGGAATGTGGACATGCTGGGCGTGGATACGCCTGAAGCGGATGCCGAAAATGTAGCGGTCCTGGCAACCTTCTTCAAGCGAGTCGGACTCCGCCCGGAGCAGGTTCTCATTTTAGTGAACGATCGGCGGCTGATGGATTCCCGCTTCGAGGCCTTCGGCATTCCCAAGTCGCAGCGAGCGGCGGTAGCCGCCTGGATCGATCGGCGCGAAAAGATGCGCCCCGAAGAGTGGGAAGCGTATGGCCGGGAAATTGGTCTTTCGGATGCTCAGTTTGCCAATTTGCGCGCCATGCTAGATGATGGTGAATTATGGCGCCAATCGGCTGAATTGAAACGCTTTTTCGCTGCGGTGGAGGCGTTGGGGCTCAGCCAGTATGTTAAATTTGACCCGTCCATTGTACGCGGCTTGCTGTACTATACCGGTACTGTCTTTGAAGCCTGGGAAGTGGGAGGGGAGATTCGTCGTTCGATCCTGGGGGGCGGCCGCTATGACAATTTGCTGGCTGATGTAGGTGGTGATCCCTTGCCGGCGGTAGGATTTGCCATGGGCGATGTGGTCATTACTCTCCTCCTTGAGAAATATGGCTTGCTCCCCAAGGATCTAAAAGTTCAGCCGGCGCCTGTTTTGGTGACGGTTTTTGACGAGGCCCATTTGCTGGAATCGTTTAAGCTGGCTACCGAGTTGCGCGAGGCTGGCCTGAATGTGGTCACGTATCCGCAGGCGGTGAAGTTGCCCAAGCAATTCAAATACGCCGATAAAATGGGTGCACGTGTCGCGTTGGTGTTGGGGCCGGAAGAAAAAGAAAAGAATCAGGTGGTGGTTAAAGACCTGGCGACTGGCGAGCAACAAGCGGTAGCACGGCAAAGTGCTGCCCAAACTGTGGAGAAAATCCTTGCCGCCAAATCAGGCTGATGTTATAATCTCGCTCGCTAAAAACATGGTGCCTGTAGCTCAACGGCAGAGCGCCACACTGTGGATGTGGATGTTGTGGGTTCGAAACCCATCAGGCACCCAGGGAACAGACCCTAAAGGTTTTGTGGCCTTTAGGGTCTTCGCGTGTAAAATACACCTATGAGCCGACCTTTGAATATCTTGTTTCTCGCTGCTGAGGCCGATCCCTTTGTGAAGGTGGGCGGATTGGGAGATGTGGCTGGTTCGTTGCCGCGCGCTTTGCGCGCCCTTCCGCCCGAAGTAACCGGCGAATTCAAGCTGGATGTGCGCCTGGTCTTGCCACGCCATGCCGGGCTGCGCGTGGAAACGCGTCCGCTGGGGATTTTTTCTGTTCGCCGCGACCCGCTCGAAGTCCAGGCAGAAGCGCATGAGACCACGCTCGAGGGGATGCCGGTGTATTTTTTGGATGGCGAACCGATTCAACGCAGCGGCCCCGTCTATTCTTCCAATCCGGCTGAAGATGCTGAAAAATATACGTTCTTCTCGCTCGCTGCACTTGAACTTCCTCGCTTCCTGGATTGGAAACCCGATGTCATCCATGCTAATGACTGGCATACTGCCCTGGTGCTTTACGCTGCCCTGGCACATTCCTGGAGCGAAGGGACGCCTCCGCCGGCGCTGATGCTCACTTTGCACAATTTGCCTTACATGGGGCCGGATGTGCGCGCTTTGCTGGAGGCTTACGGCCTGCCCCTGGCTCAAACCGACCTGCCAGAGTGGGCACGAGTATTGCCTTTACCGCTTGGTTTGTGGGCTTCGGATGCGATTGTTGCCGTCTCACCAACCTATGCCCAGGAAATTCTTTACCCCGAATTTGGCTGTGGCCTGCAAGATTTCTTGCGCACTCGTCAGCAATCCCTTTTTGGCATTTTGAATGGTCTGGATACTTCGTTGTACAATCCGGCTACTGACCCGCTCTTGAGCGCCAACTTTACTGCCGAAAACCTGGATGCCCGGCAGAAGAACAAAGGCGCCTTGCAAGCGCGCCTGGGATTGAGGGTAGACCCGGATGTGCCGCTTTTGGCCATTGTCTCGCGCATGGATGTCCAAAAAGGGGTGGACCTGGCTTTTCATGCCTTGCGCCGAGCGAAGGATTTACCCTGGCAAGCGGTGATTTTGGGCACGGGTGATCCGAAACTGGAGCAGATGGCCGCGCGGCTTCAGCAGGCTTTGCCAGAGCGGGTGCGTGCTGAATTGCGTTTCGATGGACAACTGGCGCGTCAGCTTTACGCTGGCGCCGATTTGCTGTTGATGCCTTCTCGCTATGAACCGTGCGGTCTTTCTCAGATGATCGCCATGCGTTACGGCTGTTTGCCCCTGGTGCGGGCGGTGGGGGGCCTGCACGATACGGTCACGGATAGCGAAACCGGCTTTGTCTTTGTTTCGGCCAGCACGAAGGATTTGCTGGCTGCATTGCGCCGTGCCCTGGCCGTGTATCCTGACCGACCACGCTGGGAAAAAATGCAAAAAGCGGCCATGGTACAAGATTTTTCCTGGGGGAATTCTGCTCAGCGATATTTCAAACTCTACCAGTCTTTGCTGGCCAAATAACAAATCATACGAGGCAATCATGTCTTTTCAACGCTCCTCCGGTATTCTTCTGCATCCTACCAGTCTGCCCGGCCCGTATGGTATCGGCGATTTGGGGGCGCAGGCGTATCGTTTTGTGGATTTTCTCGCCGAGGCCGGCTGTGGTCTCTGGCAGGTGCTTCCGCTGGGTCCAACCGGCTATGGCGATTCGCCCTATCAGTGTTTTTCGGCGTTTGCGGGCAATCCCTACCTGATCAGTCTGGATGACCTGGTCAACGATGGACTGCTCGAACACGCAGATGTAGAAAATCATCCCGATTTTTCGCCCGATCGCGTGGACTATGGGAGGGTGATTCCCTGGAAATTGTCTCTGCTTGAGCGGGCCTTTCGGCGGTTCATCGCGGACCCGCGGCCGGATCTGCGAGCCGCCCTGGACGTTTTCCGGGCTGAAAATGCCGATTGGCTGGACGATTTTGCTCTCTTCATGGCACTGAAGGATGCCAACGGAGGTAGCTCCTGGGAGCATTGGCCAACCCCCTTGCGCATGCGGGAAGACTCGGCTCTGCGCGCTGCTCAAGAGAAATATCAGCAAGAAATTTTGCGCTTTGCCTTTTACCAATTCCTGTTTTTCCGCCAATGGACCAATCTACGGGCTTATGCCAACAGGCGCGGAGTGCAAATCATTGGTGATATTCCTATTTTCGTGGCTTTCGATTCGGCCGATGTCTGGTCTCATCCCGAATTGTTTTATCTCGATGAAGATCGCAAGCCAACTGTGGTGGCGGGTGTTCCTCCCGATCTATTTTCGCCGACGGGGCAATTGTGGGGCAACCCGCTTTATCGGTGGGAGATTCACCGGCAAGATCAATTTTCCTGGTGGCGTAAGCGCATCCGGGCCACGTTGAAGATGGTGGATATCATTCGCCTGGATCACTTCCGCGGCTTTGCTGGCTATTGGGAAATCCCCGTGGGAAACCCCACTGCCGAATTCGGTCGGTGGGTGTCTGGGCCAGGTGCTGATTTGTTCGATGCGATTGTATCTGAACTCCAGCATTCACTCCGGATGCAGCATTTGCCGATCATCGCCGAGGATCTGGGCGTGATCACGCCAGATGTGGTCGAACTGCGGGAACGGTATCAGCTACCGGGCATGAAAATCTTGCAATTTGCTTTCTCTGGCCCGGAGAATCCCTTCCTGCCGCATCATTATGTTCAGAATTGTGTGGCTTATCCAGGCACACACGACAATGATACCGCTCGCGGCTGGTTTGAATCGGCTTCACCGGAAGAACGCCAATTTGCGTTGCGCTATCTTAACGTAAATGGTGAACATTTCGCCTGGGATTTGATTCGCGCGATCTGGGCTTCGGTGGCGGTCTTTGCCATTGCCCCCATGCAGGACTTTTTGAATTTAGGCAAAGAAGCACGTATGAACTATCCCAGCCGTCTGGGAGGGAACTGGGAATGGCGGATGAAGCCAGGCGATCCTGCGAGCGAATTGGCGCAACGAATCGCTGAGCTGAATTACCTTTACAGCCGAAAAACATATGGGCCTGATGATCGGTAGTGGAAGCACTACCCCTTGTAAAGCAACACAAGACCCTTTGCATTTTGCAAAGGGTTCCTTGTGCCTGGAAAACGGGTGGTAATGAAATCTTGAATTCACGTTTGGTACTAATCGGCTATGTGTGTTCCCAAAAGAACAGGAAACGACGTGCTATAATGATTTTGTAAGTTTTTTGTGAAGTGGTTCAGAGGGTGTTGCATGGACAAAAGCCGAGAGGCGCTTTTGAATAGTCAGCGCCGCGGCAATAGCCCGTTCCTCAGCTGAACCCAACCTGGCTTGTTGGGGGAAAAGAGCAGTAAACGCATCCCCTGCAAAGCCGACGATGAAACCATCCCGGCCATACACACTTTCGGTCATCGGATCGAACACAGCCTGCATGACCTCGGCCAGCACTTCCGCCCCATGTTGACCATGTTCGGCCAGGACATCGGCCATTTTGGAAAAACCTGAGACATCAACCACCATACAGGCGGTGCGAAAACGCCCCTTGAACTTCCTGTTTAGATAATGATCCGCAATAAACGTAGGGATAAGACTACGCATGGAAAATTTCGCATCTCATGAGCCAGAATTGGGAAAGATGGCTTTCTGTCGTTCTGGCAAACCTAACACATGGGCTACCGAAGCCGCTCCCTTTTCTGTTGTGAGCGGAAAAGAGCGAGCTTCGTAAGGAATGCTTAACTGATCCAGGAAAACATGAGATGGCAATTTCATCGAGGTTGTTGAGAAGCCAGGTAAATTCCGGAAAGAATCAGGGCTGCGCCCATGACTTTAATGCTGGTCACTGTTTCGCCTAACAGGAAATATGCCAGAATGGCCGAGCCGATGGGTTCACCTAAATTTGCTGTCGCCACAAAGGTTGCCGGTAAATAGCGAAGTGCCCAATTGTAAGTGGAGTGCCCAATCAATTGCGGAATCAGCGCCATTAGAAAGATCCAACCATATGTGCTCGGCGGATAGCCCAGGGGGGATTGCCCGGCCACCAGCATGATGACCATCAATGCAATGGCTGCCATACTATAAACAACAAATACATACGGCACGAGCGAAATTTTGGCCCGTAATTTTCGCCCAATGATCAGATACCCGCTCACCGCCCAGGCGCCTGCCAGTGCAAGGAAGTTTCCCCACAGGGCTTTCCCTTGAAGCGCCTCCACCAGGGAAGGACAGACCAGGCCACTGTTCCAGCTGCACGTATCCGCCAGGCCGATCAAAATACCGCCGGCCAGGGCCAGAACTAAGCCGGCCAAAGCCAATCGCGAAAGATGTTCTTTCAAAAGTGCAGGAGAAAGCAAGGCCACCCACAATGGCCCTGTGCTGACAAACACCACCGAACTTGCTACGGTCGTAAATTCCAGCGAAGAGATCCAGGTGGCAAAGTGAATGGCCAGGAACAATCCCGAAGCAGCTGCCAACACCCATTCCTGGCGGCTGAGCGTGCGCAATTCGGGCGCGTGTTGACTCAGCGCCAGCGGCGCCAACATCAGGCTGGCAAAGGTGATTCGCAAGGCCGCGATGGTCAACGAAGGGGCATTCTCTTGCGCGAAGCGGATAAAAATTGAGGCGGTCGAAACCGCCAGGATGGCAATGAGCAGGCCAAAAGGGAGAGCAAGACGGGGATGTTGGTCGTTCGTCATATTTTATAAGTATAAACGATGTGTCAGCAAATTCAAACTTTTTCTTGACATCCCTTCCTGCGAGCGATACAATTTTGATGATATTTATCTTAAATATCTGCAGCGGCAGGAATGCAACTCAGAGAATAACAAACAGGAGAAAGAAAATGGCATACTACGAACTTCCCAAACTTCCCTACGCATATGATGCGTTGGAACCCTACATTGACGCCCGCACCATGGAAATCCACCACACCAAACATCATCAGGCCTATATCACCAACCTGAATGGTGCCATAGAAAAATACCCCGAACTGGCTACCAAACCCCTCGAAGATCTTTTGCGTGACCTGAACGCCGTCCCCGAAGATATTCGTACCGTAGTCCGCAATCATGGCGGCGGCACGTGGAATCACAGCATGTTCTGGGAAATTATGGCGCCAAAAGCCGGCGGTCAACCCAAAGGTGAGTTGGCCAAAGCCATCGAAAACGCTTTTGGCTCGTTTGACAATTTCAAAGCCGAATTTGAAAAAGCCGCCAATGGACGTTTTGGCTCAGGCTGGGCCTGGCTGGTCAAAAAAGAAAACGGCCTGGCCATCCTCTCTACCGCCAACCAGGATAACCCCCTCTCCGAAGGCCTGTTCCCGGTGATGGGTCTGGATGTGTGGGAGCACGCCTACTATCTCAAATACCAGAACCGCCGCGCCGAATACGTTTCCGCCTGGTGGAATGTCGTCAACTGGGATGCCGTCGCCGAACGTTTTGCGCTGAAATAAATCCAATTTTCGCCTTGCATTCGGCAAGAAGCCAGATATAATAAAAACATCTGGCTTCTTTTCATTTCACCCAAGGAGAGCAGTATGACCCACATAATTACCAGTCTTTGCCTGCGTGACCGCGGCTGTATCGAAGTCTGCCCGGTGGAGTGCATCGTTCCCGGTCAGCCGGTCAACGAGTGGCCCTGGATGTACATCGACCCGGACACCTGCATTGATTGCGGCGCCTGTGTCCCCGAATGCCCCTATGCAGCCATCTTCCCAGAAGACGAAGTGCCTTCGGCTTACACCGCCAAAGGTGGCGAATACATCAGCCGTTTGGGCCTCACTGGCCACTACGAAGGCGTCAATCACCACGGCAATAAAGTGGTTCTGGAAACCGTCCGCCAACTCCAGCCCGGCGAAGTCATTGACCTGACCCCCGACATCAAAGCCAACTATGAATTTTTCAAGAGCGGGCCAGGCTACAGCGCCAAAGACATCGATAACGGCATGTAACCTTGCTTGCTACGAAAAGGTCAGGCGTTACGCCTGGCCTTTTCTTTATCCATATCCACAAATCAGTGACTTTGCGCCGTTTCGAGCAACTTCCTGCCGATCAGCCTGGCCAGTGGCAGATTATCTTCCTCAAGCGTTACCACAATCGCCAGCGGTGTGCCTTGCCAGTCAGGTAACGTCCCTCCAAGATACCAGGTCAGGATAGACTTATCCTGCCCGGCCTGGGCGGCATACTCCCAATAAGGTTTCGCCTCTACTGCACATGACTGAGCGGTTCGATCTGCCATCGCGGCGGATACCGTTTCGATGGGCTGATCCAACGCTGGCAGGATCACCCAGCCCTGCTGCGGAGTATTCACCGCAATCGCAATGCGCGGCGCAGGGCGGAGACCATGATTGCTCAGCGCGGCTGTTGCCAAAGCCATTTGCAATGGGCTGACCCGCAAATTGTCCTGTTCACCGCCCGCAACGGCTGTGACGGGCATTCTCAAGTGAGGGGCGGTGTAAAACCCCAGGCGGTCAAACAGATTTTGAATCTCCGTGGCTGTGACCTCTCCGCTGGTGCCCAGCAAGGCCAGAAAAGGTGCAGTGGCCGTGCCGGGGGGATAGGCCCCTTGAGTGGCGCGATTGAGCAAGGGGGTATCTGCCCGCTGGAGGAGAGCCTGACCTTCCTCCTCAATGCGATTGGGGTCGAAGGTAGGGTGAGAGGCCATGGCCAGGATTTCACCGCTTTTGGCGTTGAGCAAAATCACTGCGCCGGGATGCGTGCCCAAGAGCAAATCGGCCTGATTTTGCAATTCAAGGTCCAGGCTCAGGCGAACATCCAGGCCAGAGGGGGGTGTGCCATAAAGCAACTGATTCCACCAGATGGTGCTGAGTGGGTAGCCCTGCAAACCACGCAGGTAATCATCCAGGCTGGCTTCCAGGCCGGCTTGCCCAAAAACAGGATGCGTGTAACCGGTAATGGGGCCGAGTTGGGGGTACAAATAGATGCGGTGATAGCTTCCACTTTGCCCTTCACTCACCTGTAATGGCGTATTGTCACGGGCAAGCAAAGAGCCGCGGCGCACGAAGCGGTCGGCCAGGGCACGACGGGGGTTATCAGTGCGGCTGAGCAAGGCCGGGCTGCGAATCACAGCCCACCAGGTGGTGGCAACGGCCAGGCTGAGCAATGCCAGGGCCAGCAGGGTGGCGAGGAGCGTATAGGGCTGGGCGGTCGACAGATGGGCTGGCTCTTCCTCTTCGTGTTGACCAATCAGCAGGAGGAGTAAGGTAGCAACAAACGCCGTAAGCAGTGAGGAACCGCCGTAAGAGACGAATGGCAGGGTCACGCCAGTGAGGGGGAACAAGCGCAAATTGCCCCCCACAATCAACAAACTTTGAATGCCCAGGTAGGCCGTCAGGCCGGCAGCGAGGAAGCGGCGGAATCTATCCGCCGCGCGCAGGGAGGCACGCATTCCCCGAGCCAGGATCAGGCCGAAGAGGCAGAGCAGACCAAAAGTCCCGAGAAGACCCGTTTCTTCGGCAATGGCGGCGAAGATAAAATCCGAGATGGCGACCGGCACAAAGGCGGGGTTCCCGATTCCCGGGCCGCGTCCGATCATCCCGCCGTTGGCGATAGCCAGCAGCGATTGGATCACCTGGTAGGCGCTTCCGCTTGGATCGGCCCAGGGATTGAGCCAGACGCTGATGCGTTGTTGCACGATGCCGATAAAGAAGTAGCCAATGGTGCCAGCCAGGATCAGCCCCAATGCGGCGAAGATGAGAACACGTTTGTGCTGGCTGGCCAGATAGAGCATGGTGGCATAGAGTAAGATGAAGATGGATGCCGTGCCGAGGTCGCGTTGTACCAGCAGCAGAAGCAGGGCGAGACCGGTGGCAAAGAGAGTGGGCAAAATGAGGGGGAAGATACGTTGCTGCAGGCGATCGGCAAGATAGGCCGAAAGGTAGATGACCAGCAGCAGCTTGAGCGGCTCGGAGGGTTGCAGGTAGATGCCGCAACAGCCCAGCCACAAGCGGGGTCCTTGTCCACCTGGATTGGTGCCCAAAATCACGGTGAGGGCAGTGAGTATCAGCCCACTGGTCAATAGCAGATATTTATAGCGACGGAGGAAGCCCAGGTTGAGGGGCAAGCGCAAACCGGCAAGCCAGAGGGCGGCGCTGATGATCAGCCAGAGCAGCTGGCGTGCCCCGAAGGTGGCATCCAACCGCCAGATGGTAAGCAGACCCCAGCCGCTGAGCAAGGCTGCTGCCGGAAGGAGGTAGGGATCACTTTCTGGAAATTGTGCCGTGGTGAAGCGATGGAGGAGGAAGAAGATGATGACCCAAAGGAAAAATCCCAGCCAGTGCGACCAGCCATATTCCACGGCAAAGGTTCGTTGGCGCACGGCTGGCGAGAGGGTCAAAATCAGCGAGTAGAAAAAGAGAAAAACGCCTGCCCAGCGGAGCAGGCGGGCCTGGATAATTGAAGGTGGGAGAGGAATCAGGCGATTGGTGCTCACTGAGGTAGATATTTTTGAACGAGCAAGTTGAGTTTCTGGCGGGTGGCCGCGGGAATGACATCTGGTCGAGTGATGAGGGCGGTGGAGAGGGCGTGTTGGCATTCGCAGGCGCGTTCGGGGCGCAAAGCGTGGACAAGGTGACGAATGGCCTCTTGTGCCAGCGCTGTGTTTTTGTTGAGGGTCTGGATGACCATTTCTACGGTCACCGGGGATTCACTGACATGCCACACATCGTAATCGGTGACATGGGCCATGACAGCGTAACAGATCTCGGCTTCGCGCGCCAGGAAGGCCTCAGGGGAGGTGGTCATGCCGATGAGCGACATGCCCCACTGACGGTAAGTGTGCGATTCGGCTTTGGTGGAAAAACGGGGTCCCTCAATGGTGATGAGCGATCCACCGCGATGGAGGGTGGCATTGGTCTGGCGCAGGGCGGCTTCCAGTTGATCGGAGAGATCGGGGCAGAAGGGGTCCGCTACGCTGACGTGGGCGACCAGTCCTTCGCCAAAGAAGCTGTTGATGCGGCGTCGGGTGAAGTCAAAAAGCTGGTCGGGGATGACGATGTGACCAGGGGCGTAGTCTTCGCGCAGCGAGCCGCAGGCGCTGACGCTCACGATCCGCTCCACACCGAGCGATTTCAGCGCATAGATATTGGCGCGGTAGTTTACTTCGGTTGGCGTAATGTGATGTCCGATGCCGTGTCGGGCCAGGAAGGCGATGCGCATTCCTTCCAGCGTGCCTGCGACGATGGGGGCACTGGGCTTGCCAAAAGGGGTGTCCAGATCGTATTCTTTGGTCTCTTGCAAGCCGGGCATGTTATACAGCCCCGAGCCACCGATGATAGCCAGAGAAACTGTTTCGTTCATGCATTACTCCTTTATGCGTTGGGTGGGGGGTGAGAGCATTTCAATCGCAAGGTCAACGACCAGGCGCGAATTGCCGCAACGGATTTCATCTCCGCTGGTAAGCACGGTAGGCACGGAGAGTAGCTCATCGTTCAAGTATGTGCCGTTGGTGGAGCCCAGGTCTTCAAGCCACCACTGACCGTGATGATACATCAGGCGAGCATGACGAGCGGAGACCGTGTCATCAGGAAGGGGAATATCACACAAGGGGTCGCGCCCTAAAACAATTTCTGGGTGGATGAAGTGCTTTTGAACGGGAGGATTCCCGCCCGTTTGAACCGTCAGGCTGATTCCTGGGGCGCGGCGCTGAGAGAGCGTGGTGGCTTCCCGATGAACGTCATTCCACAGAACAAATAAAGCCCACCCCAGGAAGGCGTAGAGCGCAGCTGCCATGAGCAGGCGTAAAAGCAAAACGATGGGGCCACTCATTTTTTCTTCTGATTCAACCGCGCGGTGGGATATTCTTGCGAACTTGCGGTTGGGCGCTCAGAACTGGCAGGTTCGAAAGGCGCTGTATCGGTCAGGTCTGAACGATGAGGCGGGTTATCCTGCCCGAAGATCAGGGCTACACCCGCCAGTGAAATGACATCGCCTGGGTAGAGCACCGTTTGGCTGGTGCGCTGGCCGTTGACGAACGTTCCGCCGGTAGAATTCAAGTCGAAGAGCACAAAGCGACCTTTGATGGCGCGCAACTGGGCATGATTGCGTGAGACGCGCGGATCATCAATGACCAGATGATTGTCCAGCCGCCGACCGATGTTGATCACCGATTGAGTCAGCGGAAAGACCTTAATGCCCTCAACGATGAGAAAAGCATTTTCTGGGATGTTATCCGTAGCTTCTTCTTTCGGTGTTTCCAGCGGAGCGCTTTTTGTTTCAGCTACTGGTTCAACGCGGTGAGAGGCCACTACTTGAGCCTCCTGCAGCGAGAGAGTTGCATCGCTGGCGATTGTAATGGTGGGGGCAGAAAGAAAATGCAAACCGGCCTCTTGAACCGCGATGTTAAGAACCTCGATCAGGCTTTCCAGCAGGCGTGGCTCTTGCCAGCGGGCAACCACCTCGGGGTGGACGATAATGGTGTACACATTCGGCGCGATTAAACTGCCATCCCCCAAAGTCACCAGGTTGGTCTGCATAGCGACAGCCAGTTTTTGAATCACCCGATCTTCGGTTTTCAGAACAGGAAAGGTGCCTAACAGGCGCACTTCCACCAGATTTTGCAGGTGTGCTTCAAGTTCTTGCAGATTCATAGGAAAATGACTTTCATCAAATCATCTGAAATGGAATAGTCTTTGCCAAATTCTGCATCAAATGGCACAAATGCCACGAATTTTCGTGGGAAATTCGTAAAAAATTTGATGCAAAAGAGAGCCGAGCCTTGTTGTATGATGGCGAAATTGTAGATGAAATTAATTCCTGTGCCCGGCATGGTTATATTTCATTATATGGGGGAGGAAATAATCACGCAAGCCCGCATAGATGCCCCCCTTTTCCTAACTTTACGGTGAGGAGAGCGACTGACCGCAATTCGGACAGATTTTTTCCTGCCGCAAAAGCACAAATCCACAGGCAGGACAGGTGCGCGGCTGAACATTGCCCAGTGGTGCACCACAAGCCACGCAAGTTGCCTCGCCGACGGGGTTGGCGCTGCCACAGTACTCGCATGTCAATCGCTTGAGCCGTTCGGAGAGCGTGCGCGAGGCCCCCATTGCCTGAGCGGTTTTTTCAATCGTTGCCCAAACGCGCTCACCCAATTGCAAATTTTCAATATCTTGCGCCAGATCATCCAGGCGGCTCAACAGGGCAAGCGGATTGCGCAGTGCCCAGAAGGCCGTTTGCCCCAGGCTGGCAGCCACGCCCAGCCAGGTCTGTTGCCCCATCTCAACCAGGATGCCATCCTCGATCGTCTGGAGCCGCACCGTCAATGCAGTTTGTCCACCGGCGGTGGCATCGGGGCGAGTGGCAATTTGCACGATTGTTTGATCTTCCTGGCGAAGCACCTGAGCGCGCAAATTGCCGCGGTTAAACTCAGCCAGCAAGGCCTGGGCCACATGCTCGGGGGTAATTGCTCCATGAAAAAACTGCCGTTCCATGATTTCGATTATAATCGCCTTGTCGATTTCTCTACGTTTGGATTAACGAAATGAGACGAAACGGGTTGCAACTCTTCCTTGGGATTTTAGCTTTTACGGCCGCTTTGGCGTACCTCTTTGCGCCTCCGGCTCGGACCGTTGTGCTGGCTCAACAGCCAACCGGCTCGATCCCCACGGTGACGGGAACGCCGCGCGGCGCATATATCACCGTTAACCTGGATCAGGATCAGATCAATGTTCGCGCTGGTCCCAGCTCCTATTTCTACCCCAAAATTGGCGTGTTATTAGCCGGCCAGCAGGCACCTGCTCTCGGGCGTTCGCCAGGAGGAGATTGGATTCAAATCGAATATCCGGGTGTCCCAGGTTCGGTGGGTTGGGTGTATGCCCCGCTGGTTTCACTCTCGGCTGCTGCCCCTTTGCCCATCGTCGAACCCCCGCCTACGCCGACGCCTGCCTCTACGGCTACCATTGATCCAACCCTGGCGGCTGCCTTCATCATTCCTGAAACCCCCACGCGCTTGCCGACCTTTACTCAATCGCCGCCTTTGGTCGTGCCCACCTTCCCGTCGGAAGACGCGAATGTTACCGGTGTTCCGCTGGGTTTCCTCGTCTTCGGTTTTGGCTTTTTAGGAGGGCTGGGCGCGATGATCTCTTTTATGCGAAGCCGTTGAACCAGGCCAAAACGAAAAAAGCCGGCTCTCTGCCGGCTTTTTTCGTTATTATTTTGCCCCCTTCAGTTATTGCAAGAGCAAGAACCACCGCAGCCACAGCCCTCTTCACCATGTTCATGGCTTTGGGCATTGGGGCTGCTGACCAGAAAGCCAGCCCCATGGGTGGGAGCATTTACAAAATCCACGGTAGCGCCGCGCAGATAATCAATAGAGACATTATCTACCACCACTTTGACGCCATTGCTGTCAAAGATCGTATCTACCTCGCGAATGTTATTGTCCAGCGCCATCCCAAAGTTCACGCCACAACAACCGCCGCCTGCCACGTACACGCGTAGGGCATAGCCTTCCAGCTTGCGTTCAGCCAGAATATCTTTTACAGCCTGAGCAGCCATCGGAGTCAGGGTAATGGTTTGAGTTTCGAT
>JBMFPJ010000012.1:0-14682 GCA_049969175.1 Anaerolineae bacterium
TCCCTGGATACGCTCGGCACTACATTACAAGAACAGGAAGATGCTATTGCCTGGCTGGAAAGCCTGGCGGCCAAGCATGGTGCCAAACCCGAAGAACTGGTCACCAATCCTGAAGATCGCAAAGAAATCCCGCCGGCCTGGGTGGAACAGGCCAAAGCGATTTCAGAAGCCCCGGCGGCGCCGAGCCAACCGTCTACGCCGCAAGCTGAACCGGCTACAGATGAAACCGGCATGTGGTTGCGTGAATTGGCCGAACAAGAGACCGCCGAAACGCTGCCCGGCAGCCTTCCAGAAACAGCCGCAGAATCGTTGCACACCGATGAACTCCCTGCCTGGCTGCGCCATGCAACCAGCGGCCCGATTGAATCACCTCAACCCTTTGGCAGCCTGCCAGGTGAAGAGCCAGTTTCTGCACCCCAGCCAGAAGCAGCCCAACCTGCTGAGCCAGAGCAAACGCTGGAACTGACCCCGGAAACCACCGACGACGAGAACGAATTGCCAGCCTGGTTACGTTCACTCGAAGAAGAAGAACCCGGCACCCCGGCTGTGCCTGCGGATGAGTTGCCTCCCTGGCTACAGGTGGAGACTGAAGAGCCGCCTGCGCCTGCGCCAATTTCTCCCGATGAATGGCGACCGGTGGAAATCATCCCACCAGCTGAAGAAAAACCGCCGCTTGAGTTAAAGAAGCCTTCCCGTGGCGTAAATTTTGCCATTCCACCAGCGACCGGGAAACTTACCCCGCCTCCGCCGCGTACCAGCGAAGCGGCAACGTCCTCGGTTGAAAAACCGGCCGCGGCTCCCGAACCTCAAAAAGCGCCTCCTCCCCAGGCGGAAGTGCCGCGCCCCTCCATCATGCGCCCGCGGGGGACGGGGATGCTTACCCCGCCCACTGATCCGGCCCTGGTGTCGGCTCAATCTGAATTGAATCGCGGCAACATTCCCGCCGCGCTGGAATTTTACGGCAAACTGATTAAGAAGGGGCGCTGGCTGGAAGAAATCATCCGTGATTTGCGCGAGGCACTCTACCGCTATCCCGTTGAAGTGACCATCTGGCAGGCTTTGGGTGATGCGTATATGCGTGCCAACCGTCTTCAGGATGCGCTGGATGCTTACACCAAAGCCGAAGAGCTGTTGCGCTAGGCCTTCTTTCCCTCATGGTAAAATACAAACCTCGGGGCCAAACCCCGAGGTTATTTTGTCTTCAGGAGGACGAATGGAAAGATCACTTGTACTCGTTAAACCGGATGGCGTGCAACGTGGCCTGATCGGTGAGGTGATTTCACGGCTGGAACGTCGCGGTTTGCGCCTGGTCGCGGCGAAGTTTATGCACGTGAGCAAAGAACTGGCCGAAACCCATTATGCCATTCACAAGGGCAAACCATTTTACGAGGGGTTGATCGCTTATATCACCTCCGCGCCGGTGATGGCAATGGTGTGGGAAGGCCCCAACGCGGTGGCTGCTATTCGGCAGACGATGGGCGCTACCCGCCCGACAGAAGCCGCTCCCGGTTCCCTGCGCCATGATTTTGCGCTGGAAGTGGGGCGCAATCTCACTCATGCTTCGGATACGGTGGAAAATGGAGAAAAGGAAGTGGCCCTCTGGTTCAAGGAAAGTGAACTGGTAGAGTGGCATCGCGAAACCGATAAGTGGATTTTTGAGAAATAAAAAATACACGCAGTCACCGCAATGGAGCGGTGGCTGCGTGTATTCTGGTGGTGAAATAGCTCTTTTATTGCATGCGGAGCAATACTTTGCCCTCTTCCCACAATTCTTCTAACTGGTAATACTCCCGCTGGTCGGGAGAGAAGAGGTGGACAACGATTTCACCATAATCCACCACTAACCAGCCGTCGCGGGCTTCTCCCTCACGGCGACCTTTTTTCTGGTATTGTTTGCGGATGTTTTCGTCCAGACCATCGGCCAGAGCCTCTAACATGCGAGCGCTGCTGCCGGTGCACAGGACGAAGTATTCGGTAAAAGAAACAATGTCTTTTATATCCAGAAGAACGATGTCTTCGCCTTTTTTGTTTTCTAAGATGTGAATGATGTCACGAGCCAGGTCTAGTGTATTCAGAGAGCACCTCACAATTTGAAAGTTTCAATTTTTCACCAGGGCGGCGCTGAACAAACGAGTATAGACTGAGCCAGTGGGTTGCAAGTCGCTTTTGAAAAGATGGACGGCGGTGACTTGAGCCGTGCCGAGCGAGCCGATCTGAGTTGATTCCAGGGCGAGGCGCAGGCGCTGTAAATCGGCAGTGGAGATGTTTTGGCGCACGCGCCCGATGGTGAGATGGGGGGAGAAGGATCGCTCTTCAGCCTGATACCCCAGGCGGGTGGCTGCAGCCTCGATGCCTCGCCACAGCGATTCGAGATCGGCTGGGGCTTGGACTCCGATCCAGATCACGCGCGGCCGCTTTGGAGTCGGGAACGAACCGAGGCCACCGATCTGGATGGCGAAGGAGCGATGTTGGCGGGCTTCCGCATTCAGCATTTGATTCAAAAATTGGAGATTGGTGTCGGAAACATCGCCCAGGAATTTGAGGGTCAGGTGAATGTTAGCCGGTGGCACCCAGCGGACAATGCCCGCATCTATCGTGTTACGCAGGGGGGTGGTTTGCTGGTAGATCGCTTCTTGAAGGTTTTCTGGAATTTCAATGGCGATAAAAGCGCGCAGGAGGCTCATACTTTCCCCAGTTGTACTCCCTGCAAAGCCTGTTCCACTGCCTGTTTGAGTTCGAGGAAGCCGATGGGTTTGGTCAGGTAAAGTGAGGCGCCGGCTTCCAGGCCGGTCTTGATGTCAGATGGCATACTTTTGGCGGAGACGACGATGACCGGCGTGTTTCTTAAGGCGGGCTCGCGGCGCATAAATCGCAGCACTTCCAACCCGGAGATATCGGGCATCATGATGTCCAGGATGACCAGGTCTGGCTGTTGTTGCTGGAGGACGGGGATGGCAGGTGTGCTGCTGTACATTTTGATGACGTTGAAGCCGCTGACGCGCATCATTTCCGCGAACATTTCGGCGGCATCCGGTTCATCTTCAATAATCATGACGGTCTTATGGTGATTCTCTGACATTCTTCCAAAACCTCAAGCTAAAAATAGCATAAGATGATAGAAATGGCAAGAGTTGTTACAAAAGTGTAAGATTTGGATAACATTGGTGATCTGAAAAATATCTTTCGGAGGTAACATGACAGAATTAGAGCGTTTTCGCAAAGAGAAGGATGATTTTTTTGCTCATCACCGCCAAAGTCCCTTGACTCTTGAGCAGCGACGGAATTTTCATGGGTTGGCTTATTTTCCGCAGAATCCAGCGCTCAGGCTGGAAGTAACAGTAGAAGAGTTTGTGCCGAAAGAACAGATCGAGATACAAACTTCAACGGGCGATGTGCGGGTTTATGAACGGTTCGGTCGGTTTCGTTTTGAAGTGGAAGGGCAAATCGCTGAACTGACCATTTATCGCAATGAGTTTGGGTTCTTTTTGCCATTTGTAGATAGCCTGGCCGGGGTGGAGACCTATCCGGCGGGACGTTACCTGGAGCCTGAGCCGTTGCCCGATGGGCGTTTTTTGGTGGATTTCAATTATGCCTATAATCCCTATTGCGCCTATAACGATATGTGGTCGTGTCCGCTTACACCGCCGCAGAATCGGTTGCGGGTACCAATTCGGGCGGGAGAGAAGATTTTCCAGGATGAAAAAAGAGGCCATTGAGATTGGCCTCTTTTTATGGTTCCAGGTTGGCATGCACAACATCCAGCAGCGCTTCGTACTCTTCGCAGCACTCCTCGCAGACTTCCAGATGTTTTTCCAGGAGAGGCATGAGACGGGAGGCGTCATGTCCTTTGATTTCATGTTCAACGTATTCATCCAGCAGGGAATACACCTCTTCACAGGTCAGGGAGGGTGAATTGGCATTTTCCAGCCAGAGGATCAGTCTTTTGATGTGATCTTTGGAAAGGCTGGGTTCACGCCAGAAGAGTGAGTGTATTCGCTCAAGAAGGTGCTGCAAGTTCATGACGGTCTTGTAGTTGGACGTTTAATCTTGAGTTAATCTTACCCACTGATTTGCCTGGTTTCAAAAGCAGAGAGCACTTCCTGGGCACTGATGCCATCGCGTTCCAGGCGTTGGCGGAGGCGAAGTCGGGCATCGTGCAGGAGTTTGTAAAGGGCATTGCGGTGGGTTTTCATTCGTCGGGCAACATCTTCAATGGGAAGGTCTTGTAAAGCAATCAAGAGGATGGCCTGACGTTGTTTGGGGGTAAGTTCCTGCTCCAGGATTTGGCGAATGTGTTTGATAAGAGTGGCTCGCTCGGCATTTGTTTCAGGTCCAACTTGTGGATCGATCAACAGGCGTGGCGAGGTGGGGGCTTCTTCAGTGTCCACCATTTCATCGAGGAATGAATCCTGCCAGCGTTTGCGGCGTAGCTCAGTCAGGGCGAGGCGAATGGCAATTTTATGTACCCAGGTGGTGAACATGCTGCGGCCTTCAAAGGTGTCTAACTGATCGAGGACGCGCAGCAAGGTCTCCTGAGTGATTTCTTCAACAAGTGGGTTGAAGAGGGGATGATCGGGGGAGAGCCAGCGCGAAAGAGCATAGGGCAGCCCTCGCTGAATGATGGCGCGCAAGTCTTCAATGGCCGCTTCGCGAGGGGGGCCCTCGGCATGTAAGTCGGCAAGCCAGGCTTCGTTGGTGCGGGCAGACATGGTGAGGCGATTATACCTGACAAACACAAAAACGCACCTGAAGAAGGTGCGTTTTTGTGGGCGCGAAGGGACTCGAACCCCTGACCTCATGTGTGTGATACATGCGCTCTAACCAACTGAGCTACGCGCCCGTAACGCCGCAGATTATAGCCGAGGCCCTGCGCTTTGGCAAGGATTCTTTTCAAATCCGTTATGGTTTTCTCAAAGTCAGCAAAAGCGGCATCGAATGGACGCGAATGAACCCAATTTTTGTGTAATTGGCGTAATTCGATGCAAAAAAAAACAGAGCAGGCGGCATAAAGGCAACTTTGAGAAGGCCATATCCAATCGCTTTACGGGGGCGGCAGGAAATCCCACGGGTTCACCTTGTAGGTGCTCGTCATGAGCTCAAAATGCAGGTGAGGCCCCGAAGAGTTGCCGGTGGTGCCAATTGCACCGATGGCCTCTCCCTGCCCCACACTCTGACCGCAGGAAACATAAATCGCGCTCAGGTGGGCATACAGGGATTGCCAGCCTCGACCATGATCAATCATGATCATGTTGCCATAGCCATAATTGTTCCAGCCGGCATAGACGACCACTCCCGCGTCGGTGGCAAAGACCCCTTCCCCCTCGCTGCCGGCGATGTCAATTCCCCAGTGGTTGGTGGCAGGCGAATAGTCATAGCCTGAAAGATAATGTCGGTTCGTCGGCCAGACAAAAGTCCCAAAACCAACGGCTCCGCCGCTGACCGGATCGCATACCCCCGGCCCCAGCACGCGAGCATAAGCCGCGTTCTCGCGCGTCACGCCCAGTGGAGCGCTCCACGAGACGAACTCGCGTTTCCCGCCGGGCACAATCAACATCGTTCCCGGCTTGATGTTCGGCGCAGCGAAATCACCAATCGTTGCTGCATCCAGGTGATTGCCAGGGTAATTGATAATATCCTCCGGCTTCACCCCAAAATATTTGGCTACACCGTTTAATCCATCTCCCTGATGCCACTCGTAATACGTGCCATCCACTGGCAGGATATTCAGCTCCTGACCGGGCCGCAGGTTGTGGGGATCGTCCATCAGGGTGGCGTAGTTTCCCCATAAAATGGTTTGAGGCTGCAAACCGAATTTTTCTGCAATGCCAAAGACAGTATCCCCTTCCTGCACTACATATTTGATCACTTCCTGGCGCGGGCGGCTGGGGATGATGGTATGAATCTGCGTCCGCCGCGAGATTCCGGCAAAAGCGGATTCAACGGCCTGCGGGGCGCTCGCTACCTGAGTTACCACGCTCGCTGTCGAGACCGCGGACTGGGCAGCCCGAACTGCGGTGTTCCCTGCTGCCTGACGAAAAACCGTTTGCATTATCCAGATCACCACGACCAGTGCCACCACCGAGAGCACATTACTGCTCACCCGCAGCAGCGTTTCACCCAACCCCATCTGGAGCAAGGCCTTAGTCCCCTGGCTGAGTAGATTCGTTTGTTCGCTTTCGTTTGTACTGGCCTGTGGCGTTTCACCCTCCACAAGGCCAAAAGATTCATGCTTATTGTTGTCCATACAAAAGAACTTCTCCGTTTTTCATCATAACAGGCCATAAAATCCCCGTCAAGTCGGCCTGAAAGATACTTATTTCCCATTAACTCACCGATTGCCGAATGGCCGGATAGAAAACCTGAATCCCGCCAATACTCACCAGGCAGAGCAAACCACAAATCAAAGCAGTGAGCGGCAACCCTAGAGTTTGCGTCATCCAGCCGATTAACAAGCTCCCAAACGGAGCGATCCCCTGTAACCCCCACAGATAGATACTAAACACCCGGCCGCGCAACCCATTGGGCACCTGCAATTGCACCAGGGTGTTCATCGTTGCCAGCTGCGTGACTGCTCCCCAGCCCATTAGGCCGATTAAGACCAGTGTGATGGACAGAGAACGGCTGAAGGCCAGGCCGATCATCCCACCGATGAATGCGGCCTCGCCCAACAACAACCGCTGACCATGTTTTCGTGGGGCGTTGCTCATTGCAATCAAAAAAGAGGCAATAAGCGCCCCAATTCCCTGGGCGGTGTAAAGGGCGCTGTTGCGCGCATCTACCGCGGCTTTGGTATCAAATGGCTGTGCCAGCAAATCTTTCGCCACCACCGGGATTTGTTGCAACAAAGGAAAGGCAAAGAGCCCCAACAGCGCGGCCACCAGAATGATCATCCCAACCGACGTGTGTTGAAACAAAAATTGTGCCCCCTCGCTGAACTCGTCCCACAACGAACGCGAACGCGGCGCGGCCGGGCTGGCATAACGCGTTTGGACAAACAGCAAGCTGACAATGATGGCGATGAAACTGATGCCGTTGAGTAGAAAGATCAGCCCCTCGCCCTGCTCAGGGAAGAGCAGCAACACCGGCACTGTCAAGGAAGGTCCCAGCACGCGGGAAAGGTTGAAAGCCGCTGATTGCAGCGCAATGGCATTGGGCAACGCCTCGCGCCCAACCAGCTCAATCAGCATCGCCTGGCGGGCGGTGATCTCAAAAGCGCTGGCAATCCCCAGCACCAGCGAAAGCGCTACCATGTGCCAGATTTGAATTTTCCCGCTCAGGGTAAGAAAGGCCAGAACAAACGATTGCGCCATCATAACGGCCTGCAAGCCGATCAGCGCTTTGCGCTTTTCCACGTGTTCGATGAGTACCCCCCCAGGTAACGCCAGGAAAAAAGTAGGCAGCGAAATGGCAAAGCCGATCAAACCCAGGTCAAATGGACGGCCGCTCAGCCGATAGGCCAGCAGCGGCTGAGCCGTATTTTGCATGGTTGTGCCGATCAGAGAAAGTAAATGTCCCACCCAAAAAATGGCAAAGTCGCGCGAGACCAGGGCAGGGAAACGATTTTGCAATGAGAGTTTCATGCGCCAACAGGTTGAATCAACGCAGGATGATCATTCTCCGGGTTGTTCACCTGAGTGGAGACCGGGTAGGCAGACATCTCGTCAGCAGGGAAAGGCCGCAGGAACGGGAGCAGCCGTTCGGGAGTCTGAGGCGCCGGGTCCAGCCATTGCGCGTAAGCATCGGGAGGTAGAATCACCGGCATCCGGTCATGCAGGCGCGCCAGTAGTTCATTCGCTGCGGTGGTGATAATCGTTGCTGAGCGAATCAGGCTGCCATCCGGCGCGTGCCATTCATCCCACAAACCGGCAAAGGCAAAAGGACGCCGAGATTTGAGAAAAATGAAATGGGGAACTTTGCCTTTTCGTTCGGGCAGAGTCTGCCACTCGTAAAAGCCATCAGCCAGGATCAGGCAGCGTTTATATTTGAACGGCCCGCGGAAGGAAGGCTTGCTTGCCAGCGTTTCGGCGCGGGCGTTAATCAGGCGTTGCCCGATTGTGGGGTCTTTGGTCCAGGAAGGCACCAGCCCCCAAAGGAAAAAATCGGCGCGCTGGCTGCCATCGTTCGCAATGACCAGGATGGGTTGCGTGGGAGCAATGTTATAACGAGGCGCAATTTGCGTCGGGAAGGTAAAACCAGGGAATGCCTGTTGCAATTCAGCGGCAGAGGCGGTCAGGGTGAAACGCCCGCACATAAGAATTCCTTTCTGGGACGCGGCGCTTATTTTTTCAGCGTGCGCACATCCCCTTGCCGCAAGGTGACACCAATAGTATCCAGATGCTCCAGCAAAGCCTGGGCGTATTTGCGGCTGGTATGAAACCGATCGCGCACTTCGGCCAGGCTGAGTGTGCCTTTTTGCTGGAGCATGGCTCGAATCTCTGCCACCATCGTTTCGTAATCCTGACGACGGAAAACGACCTCGGATGAGACGGCGATCAGCTCGCCCAATTCGATCAGGGCGTTGACGATTTCCTCGCCGGCCTCGGCCTGACACTCTTTGAGCGAAGGCGGTCCGAAGGGGGCCTCGGCAAATTTTCGCATCAATGCCCAGACTTTCGCCTGCTGGCCGTTATCGAAGCGAATCTCATGCGAGGGGAGGTGCAGTGTGCTTTCCTTGTTCAGGCCGCGGCTTTCGACCAACAGGTGTTGTTCGTTCAGGCGGGTGAGGATGGCGTTGAAAAGGCGCGCTGGCAGTTTCAGCTTGCTCTTGAGTTCTTCGCGCGGGATACCGCGGCGCAGAGGGTAGGTTTGATGGTAGGTGGCCACGAATTGCAAGGCTTTTTGGCGAATTTCATTCCAACGCGGTAGGGGGATCGCCAGCAAGTCGCTGTGAGCGGTGGCAGTGCCGGCTTCGAGCGGCAGCAATTGACCACTTTCCAGCAATTGTTGCAGCGCTTGAGTGGCAGGTTCACTTTCCAGGTGGGAACGTGCCACCATTTCTTTGATGGGGGCAATGCCGAGGGCCAGGGCGGCCTCCAGCAGGATGTCGGCGGGGGAACCTTGTGCCAGGGCTTCCAGCGATTTGAGCACGGCCTCGTCGAAGCGTTTGTGCCGGTTCTTGGGGTGGGGGTTGATCACTGTGCCGCCGCCGAGGGTTTCGGCAGGAGAGGGGCGACGCAGGATGTAGCGGTCGCCGCGCACTACCACGACGGGGTGGCGCAATTCCAGCTGGATCCAGCCGCTTTGGCCGGGAAGCAGTTCTTCTGTGCCTAGTAGGCGCAGCCGAGCGATGGTTTCGCTTGTGCCCACGAAAAATTTGACTTCTATGCCGTGTTTGAGGGAGGTACTCAGGTTGGGAAGCAGGTGCAGGTGGGCATCCAGGCGGCGGGTGGGCTGGTATTGGCCGGGATGGGTGAGCACCTCACCACGCCGGATTTCCTCGGTGGCAATGCCCGAGATGTTGACCGCGGTACGGCTGCCAGGGAGGGCCTGTTCGGTTTTCTTTTTATGCACCTGCAGGCCACGCACTCGGCCGCGCTGACCGCTGGGGAGGATTTCGATTTCGTCGCCGAGGGCCAGGCTGCCGTCGCTGAGGGTGCCGGTGACGACGGTGCCGAATCCGCTCAGGGTGAAGACACGGTCAATGGGCAGGCGCGGCCGGCCGAGGTCCGGGCGATGAGGCGTGTTTTCCAGCAGCTGGGCGAGGGCTTGAAGCAGGTCGTCGAGGCCTTCGCCGGTTTTGGCGGAGAGGCGCACGATTGGGGCGTCTTGGAGCACGGTGCCGTGCAGGGTGGCGCGCAGGTCGGCTTCTACCAGCTCCAGCCAGGCGGCGTCGGGGGCGAGGTCGGTTTTGGTGAGGGCGACGATGCCGCTGGGGATTTGGAGCAGGTCGAGGATGGCCAGGTGTTCTCTGGTTTGGGGCATAACACCCTCGTCGGCGGCGACGACGAGCATGGCGGCATCCAGGCCGCTTACGCCGGCGAGCATGTTTTCGATGAAATCGCGATGGCCAGGGACATCTACGATGCCCACCTCCTCGCCATTGGGCAGGGTGAGCCAGCCAAAGCCGAGGTCAATGGTCATTTCGCGTTCCTGCTCTTCTTTGAGCCGGTCGGGGTGAATGCCGGTGAGAGCCGCGATGAGGGTAGATTTGCCGTGATCTACATGACCTGCGGTGCCAATGACGTGCATGGTTAGCGAGTGGTTTTGGAGGAGGACTGCTGTCTATGCCCCATGATGCGCTCGTAGGAGGTGAGCCATTCATGGGCGACGTTCATGAATTCATGCAGCTGTTGTTCGGTGACGTCGGCGGTCTGGTGGAGCTGGTCTTGTAGCATTTGAATCAGGTCGTCCAGGGCGGTGATGCGTTCTTCGATCTGTTCCAGGCTTTTGCGCAGTTCGCGCATCGATTCTTCCTGGGAGAGGGAGTAGCCCGTCCAGCGTTTCTGATCATCGGCTTTGAAGGAGACCCATTCCTGGCGGAGGCGGTCTTCGGCCAGGCGCTGCATTTCGGAGATTTCGTTGATGCGCCGTTCGAGTTTTGCGCTCATTTCGGTGTAGGCTTCCTGGGCGCGTTTTGCGGCGCGCAACATTTCGTCCATGGCGGCAACCTGGGCATCCAGGGCTTCGGCCTGTTTTTTGAAGGCTTCGAATTGTTCGCGTCCTTCTTTGAGGGCGCGGTCGCGCTCGATTTGGGCCAGTTGTTGTTGCTCGATGAAAGCGACCTGGGCGGCTTTGCGTTCGGCTTCGGATTGAAGTAATTCGTTGATGCGATTTTCAATGTTGCGAAAGGCGTCGTTGTTGATTTCGATACGAGCGCGCAGTTCTTCGATGCGTTTGCGGGCGGCGCTTAATTCGCCTTGCAGATCTGCAATGCGTTTCAGGTCTTGACGGCGGTTTTCGTCCAGTGCCAGCTGGGCGATTTTGACCTCTTCGTGGGCGCGCATGACTTCATCGAAGCGGGGTTTGAGCTGGTTGATGGCGTCGCTGAGACGCATTTGTTCGATTTGGTGGGCTTTCAGTTCGCGCTGAAGGGGAGTGAGATCGAAGGCTTGTTTGAGTTCGCTCAACTCTTTGCGAATCGGTTCAAATTCTTGTAAGACGCGTTTGGTGGTTTCCTGCTCGCGGCGCTGGTATCTTTTTTCGATTTCTTCGAGGGCTTTGTTGAAGTCTTCGCGCTGGCGGGCCAGCAGTTCGTTGAATTGATTTAAACGCGCAGCGGTGGTGCTGATCTCGGCCACGTCTTTGCTCAGCTCTTTGATTTGTTGGGTGACAGCGTTGATGCTTGTTTCCAGCGCGGTCAGGCGTTCTTCCAGTTTGACGACGGTTGCTCTGTCTTTGCGGCGTTCCTCGTCCAGCCATTCGAGGCGTTTGACGATTTGTTCAAATTCCATGAGTCCTCCACGGGTGGGGAATGGCGAGATTATAGCATGTGTTTGTTCACGCAAAACATTTGCCGCATTCGTGTCATTCGATACAAGTTGGGAAGGATGACTATTGTCCCAAATGAGGGAAGAGCAACGATAGATTGGCAAGCAGAGGCCGCATAACTTGCGGAAATAGCCCCAGGCCAATCAGGCCGAGGATACCCAGGCCGAGCATAATTTTTTGAGTCTGGCTTTCGTTCCAACGCCAGGGAGTTCCTTCTGGGGCCATGACCAATACGGCAAGGGTGCGTATGGCTCCGCTCAACAGGCCAAGGAGGCCGATGAGCAGCCAGGAGGCATCCCTGATGGATTGGCGGGCCAGGCCTTCCCACAAAGCCAGGCGCGGGGGAAAGCCTGCCAGCAGGGGGAAGCCAACGCTGGAGAAATGTGCCAGCACAATGCCAGCGCTGGCGAGAGGGAAGTAGTGGATCCAGCCCTGCAGGGAGGAGTAGCGCAGCGATTCGCTGTGTTGTTGGATGATGGAAAGTGCCAGCGCCCAGACAAGTAATTCCAGGCCGCGGGGGATGAGGTGTAAAAAGGTCACTTCGCTGGAGATCTCTGGTGACAGGCTAAGTGAAAGCAGCATGTAACCGCTCTCTACGATGGCAGCGTAAGCCAACATCCGCCCGAGGTGACGTTGAAATGCGGCCCAAATGCCGCCGGTGACGATCATCAAAAGGCCAGCCAGGCGAAGAGCAGCGGAGAATTGTGCCGAGCGCAACCAGGCGTAGCGATCGAGAAAGCCCATGGCGAAGAGAATGATGGTCACGGGCAAGGCCCATAGCAAAAACGCCAGCACGTAAGGAGAGGTCTCCTCACTCAGACGGGAGATCCAGCTATACAAGGGGAATACGGCCAGCAAAAAGGCAAAACCAACGGCCAGCATGGCCGCCGATTGGATGGTGAGGGCCAGGTCGCCGGGGCTGGCTTCCACACCTGCCAGCATCCAGCCGGCTAGCAGGATGAACGGCATGGCCAGAGTTTGATACACGAGAAAACGGATCACGCCACGACCGGGCACCCGACCGGGCGGAGAAAGCAGCGGAATTGCCAGCAAGACAGCGATTTCGATGAAGATGGCTGCGTAGAGAAAAGGTTCTACGGCGAGGGTGGCCATCATGATCGCAATGATCGCCAGGGCGAGCGGCAGGGGGTAGTGGTCCACGCTGGCGGCTTTTGCGCCGAAAAACCACAGGGCGACGACGCCATACAGGATGGTCAGCAGCGATTGATCGGCGCGTTCAAGCATCAGACTGCGTCCCAGCACGTGGAGGGAGGGAGAGATTTTGAAGGAGAATGAACCAATGGCCAAAGGGGTATCTACGGGCAGGACAAAGGCCAGCAGGCTGAAGGCGGCAGCAAGGACGCCTAAAAAGATGTGGAGCCGGTTGTGGCGAATGGGCAGTGTCAGGGCGGCCAGAAGCAGCGGTAGGAGAATCCAGATGAATGGGGCGTTCATGCTTCCTCGTTGCCATCCATGGGAGAAAAAGTGTGAATGAGCAGGTAGGCGCCTGCCAGCGCCAGGCCCAGGTTGGTAATTGCCAGCAGGCCAGCGAGCAGGATGGAACTTTCTACCGCAGCATAGAGAATTTCAAAGCCGCTCAAAATGGAAAGCAAGGCCAGGGTGATGCGTAAAATCTGCGAGGTGAGACCCAAATGGAGAAGACCCAAACCCACCAGAAGCAGACTGCTGACGGCAACGGGCAGGCGAATGCCCGGAATCAGGGCTTGAATTTGTGGCGCCAGGACAAAAAGGAGCACGATGATCATCGTGGCAGCCAGAAATTGAAAAATGCGTCCTTGGGGGAGAGATGTATCGGGCGGTTCGGTCTGTTCCGGGATGTTGAGGTGGGTGAGGCCTAAAATGACGGCAGTCATCCATCCGGTCACCAGTTTGACCGTGGCCATGCCGAGGGGCCAGTGCAGGGTCACCAGCCAGAACACGGCGAGGTATTGAAGGGCCAGCAATCCCAGGCTGAAGCGCCAGTTTTGGCTGAGCAACATGCCGGTGCTGGTGAAGAGAAGGATGATGGCTGCAACCCAGGAAAGGATGGTGGCCAGCATTTCAGGGTGTCCTTTGCAGGATGAGTGAGATGAACAGGACGATGAAGAGCAGAGTCCACAACAGGCCGCTTTCGCCCTCCAGGATGAGGGTAATTGCCTGGCTCAGGCGCGCGCCGGCCTGGTAGAGATTCCACAGGCTGCGGTAAAGAACGTTAGGGCCTGAGGAGGCGGGACGTACCCAGTGGGCACGCGGCGGGTTGAAGAGGCGAAAACGCGGAGTGGCCCAGACCAGGCCCAGGGTCAGGAAAGATGCGAACAGAGCAGCGGTGAGGTTGCCGATTTGCAGGGCGCCGTCCCAGCCGATCCATCCCAGGGAGAAGAAAGTCAGGAGGAAAATGAAAATGCCGAGCAGGTACGTGAAGTGAATCCAGGTGAAGGGAGATCCCAGCGGGGTGCGGTTGGGGCTGCGCAAGGCATGACGGATGAAGCCAGCGGTTAGCAAGGCCTGTGTGGCGAGCACAACAGGCCAGGTGGGCCAAAAGACCGGTGCTTGTGTTTGCCAGCCGATGGCGGTGAGGGAGAAAGGCAGAGCAGAAAGCCCCCAGGCGCCACTCAGTAGCAAACGGTTGAGCCATTTTTGCTGGAAGGAGGCCAGAAAGAGCATTCCGCCGGCCAGTAGCATGGCACAACTCCAGGCGGCGGCAGCGAGAGGCGCGGCGCGCAGGGTGGCCGAAACGGCCAGGGCGGCCATGCCAATGAGCCAGTGGGGGCGACCGGTGAAGGCATCGGGAGCGCGTAGCCAGTTCCAGCCGCCATAGAAGGCGGCCAGGGCGGCGAGAATTTGTAGAACAGGAGCCAGGGGGGTGATAAGGGCGGAGGCAGAAATGCGCGCCAGGATGATCAGGCTGGATGCTGCGGTGGTTAGCCGTAGCAGAGTGCCAAAGTCGCGGCGCAGGGCTGAATCGCTCGGGTAGGGCAGGTGGAGAGGGAAAACGCCCAGGCGTAATCCCGCTGCCAGGATGAGAAACAGGCCGGCGGCAGGCGACATGGAGGCAAAACTTAAGTGGCTACCGCCGTGGATGGTGAGTATGTTGGCCCACAAAAGGAGCCACAAGCCAGCCGCGCGCGTGGCAAAAGCGATGACCACTTGCTCACTGGCAGAGATACCTTGTACTGAGCGGAGCATGGCGATCAGTTCGGCCAGATCAAAAGCGGCCCAGATTAATACCAGGGTCAACGGGTTGTTGGCCATGAT
>JBMFPJ010000013.1:0-14265 GCA_049969175.1 Anaerolineae bacterium
GGGGCTGTTTCAGTGGGGGAGGCCGCCGCAGGAGGCTGCGCTCCTGCTGCTTCGGGTAAGGTGAAGCGCAAAATTCGCCCAAAAGCCGAATCGGTGACCCAGATATGCCCTTCTGCATCTATGGCAATGCCGGAGGCCAGCCCAAAGGCTTGGGCGCTGTTCCCATATTCGCCCCAAACGCGGATCAGCTCTCCCTGATCGGTAAATTCCATCACCCGGTAACCTTCAGGATCGGTGATGAAGACGTGTTTTTGGGCGTTTACCGCAATGAACGGTTTGTTATCCAGCGATTGGCCAAACCAGCCATAGACATCCCATTGATGCAAGGGGGTGTAGGCCAGCCCGCCCTCCTTCGGTTGGAAGGTTTGCACCCGTTGATTCCAGGTATCGGTGATGTAAACATTCCCTTCGCTATCCAGTGCGATACCGACTGGTTCATCAAACTGGCCGATATCCACCCCGGCGGAGCCAAATTGGGTGATGAAATTCCCGTCCGAATCAAAGATGACGATGCGCTTATTCCCGGTGTCGACGACGTACACCCGCCCCTGAGCGTCGGTGGCCAGCCCGCGCGGCCCGTAGAAGGCATCCGCTGTTTCGGCTTGACCGAAGTAGCCCCAGGTTTTGAGAAATGTACCCTCTGGCGAGAACTTTTGAATGCGGTGATTCCAGGTATCGCTCACAAAGAGCGAACCATCGGGGGCAACAGCCACGCCCCACGGCTCACAGAAGGTACCCGCAGGCTGATTGGGTGGCGGGCTGCCAGGGTAGGGGCAACCTGGCGAGGCTGATCCGATTACTTTGAGAATCTGTCCGTTTTGGTCCAGGTGCAGGACGCGATGGTTGTAGGCGTCGGCCACATAGAAAGTGCCATCTGGCGCGAATGCCAGTGAGCGCGGCCCGTTCAGACCTAATGAGTCAAAAATGCGATCAGCGCTCAGGGTTACGATCTTGCCCTCGGTGGGATCCTGAATTTGTGCGCCAGTGGAAGGAGGTACGCCGTAATTCCAGATTTGTTCTACCACATCCTTGCGAATGTAGAGCCGCATTCGATCAGCCGGCTGCCACGTCGCCAGGGTCAGGTCGGTGTGACCGGTGGCCTGAGCATAGCGGGTGTAATCGCGATTCAGCCAGATATCCAGGATGCCGGCGCGAATCTGGGGATTCAAAATTGCATTGCATAGCCGCGAGAAATCTTGCCCGTGAAACAGGCGGAAGAACGCGAGGATGCCTTTGCAGGCATAGCCCTGGTCAAAAGGCTGATTGGGGTCGCGCGGCGTCACCAGGCTAAAGTAATCCTGCATTGGCCACCACATGCGAATGTAATCCAGGCGATAATAGGCGGGGCCCAGGGCACTTTCGATCTTGTCGAAATTTTTCTCGTCCACGATCACCAGCACATTGTCGCGCAGAGTCCGAGTGGGAATATCAAAAGAACGTTGATTGGTGAAATCGCGCAAATACCACACAAACGGCCAGGAAACCCCTGTATCTGGCGCGCTGGCATCGTAGGCAATGGCTACCCCCATTCCGCCGGTAGTGCGCCGCGAAATCTCTTCAGCCTGGGCCATCACTTCTTTGATGGGTGTGGCTCCATGAGCATAGACCAGAAATTCGGTGGCGTTATCATATTCGATATACGCGGCACGGAAAGCAGCTCGCGCCGTCAACACTGCCAACAAAGCAAAGGAAACCAGGGCAAAGGTGCGGCGAATATGTTGCGCATTCCAGTCGCGCAACAACGTGTTCAGGCCAAAACCGCTGGCAATGGCCACGCCAAACGGCAACAGGAAATTGGCGGTCGCCTGGAGCTGGGCCAGGTCTTTCCCTTGAAAGGGAGGCAGGGGGCCTAGCAAAGCCAGCAATGCGTTGGCAGCGCTGGTGAGGAAGACGATCATCAGCCCAAGCACCAGGAACAGGTGCCGCTGGCGGAGCGCCTGCCAGTCGGTGGTATCGATCAGATAGCCAATTGCCCAGCCGGTGAGCAGGATCATTGGCCAGGTGATGTGCACGGTGAGCCAGGGCATGCGTTCGCCCGCATAGGTAAAAGCCACCAGACTGCCCATGCTCCACCAGGCGAGCAGATTGAAGAGCAGGAAGGTCATGCTATCACCCTCGCCAGTCTGGTGGGAGCTTGCTTCGCTCTCACTTGTGGATTGTTCCTTCTGCGCTTCGAGCAAGGCAGTTGTTTCCGCATTGGCGAGGGGGGCTTCTTCTCCCGAATCGTCCTGGCGAGTCAAATGTCTCAACCCCAGGCCGAGAGCCAGCAAGGTGCCCAGAGCGGGCAAAAATTCATATATTGGGATTTGCACCAGCAGGTAATAGTACCAGGGCTGGCTCCCGCGCTGAACCCCTTGCTGAACAATCCAATAGCCCAGGGAGCCAATCACACCGGTGAAAAATCCACTGCTGTTGGTAAAAAAGGTGGTGTAAAGCACCGTGAAAGGCACCCAGAAGGTGAGTGCCAGTTTCCACCACAGGCTGCGATTCCAGAGCCAACCCGCTACCGCCGAAAGTGCAAACATCACGACGGTTAATATCCCCATGATGAAAACATCGCGCGCGGACAGAGTGCTCAAGGAAGCGGCATCGGTGGGGATGGTGGCATGGAGCCAGGGTTCCAGGAGTTTAATGGCGAAGGCGGTCAGTAACGGCAAGACCAGCATTCCGCTCAGCATCAACAGGTCAAATACGCGCAGGGCGCGAATGCGCTCCCAGCCGTAGCCGTGAATAAGAAAAGACACTGCCGCGGCGAGCGCCAGCAATCCCACCAGGACCAGGATCAGCGCTGGGGAGGGGCCGCTGGCCAAAGTCGGCGAAAGAGGCGAGGTGGCCGCGGATGGATTGGCCGGGGAGGCCGTTTCGGTGGCGCTGAGCACGCCGCCGTGCCGCTGCGCGATCAACATCCCGCCACCCGCTACAAAAAGCAGCAAACCAATCGCCAACGCAATGACAAATTTCCGATATTCGTCGGCATGCCCTTCCCACACCTGACGAGTGACCTGTGCCAGAAAAAGAATGGCCAGGAAAAGCAATACCAGCGCCGCATAAATATAAGAGGTCTCTTTGCTGACGAAATGCAGCATCAGTGCGCTGGTATACAAATAAAGATATTTGCTTTGCCCTTCTTCCAGGTAGCGCAACAGGGCATAAAGCATCAGCACGCCGGAGAAGGCTACAAACGCCTCATTACGCACATAGCGCCCGTAATAGAGCATATAGGGCGAAATGACCAGCAACAACCCGGCGATCAATGCCCCGGCCTTGCCCAGGTAGCGTCGCCAATACCAGACCAGCCACACGGTGGCAATGCTGAACAGGGCTGCCGGAATGCGGGCGGTGAAATCACTTACGCCAAACAGGAAATACGTAAGCGCGATGATATGAAACTGAAATGGGCCGTGCATCATGGGTGAATGCTGGTAACCTTGCCCCCGGTAAAGCAACCATGAGAAATACGTGTGCAGACTTTCGTCATGGCTCATGACGCGTGCGCCGAGATCGTAAAAGCGGGTGAAAATCGCTGCCAAAATGAGAATGGTAAAGAGCACAACTTCGTTGGTCACTGCTGGCAGCGCGGGATGAATGGGACGTTCAAGCCAGTGTTGTTTTTGTTCCATGTTTGTTCACCAGTGAGTAAAGTCACTTGACTATACTGCAATAGAGATTTTCTGACAAGAAAAGGTCAAAATGAGATCGATTCCTGGCGAGCGGCCGATCCTGCCAGCTGACCGCAACCGGCGGCGATGTCGATTCCCCGCCGCATGCGGATCGTGCACGGGATCCCGGCCTGCTCCAGCGTTTCTTTGAATTTCTCTGCCCGTTGGCGATCGGCCCCCCGGCCGGCATAGCCGGCCGTCGGGTTGAGCGGAATGGCATTGACGTGGCACAGCAACCCCTGCAAACGTTGAGCAAGACGGCGCGCTACCTCCGGCGTGTCGTTGACTCCGGCGATGAGCGCCCACTCAAAGGTCACGCGCCGATGCGTTTTTTCCACGTAGTAACGGCAGGCATCCAGAATCTCGCCAATTTTATAGCGTTTGGTGACCGGCATGATCTTCAGGCGCTCTTCATCCTCGGTGGCATGCAGCGAGATGGCCAGGTTGACCTGGCGTCCTTCGTCGGCGAAACGCCGAATTTGTGGTACCAGACCAACGGTCGAGAGAGTGATGCGCCGGGCGCCAAAGTTGTATCCTTGTGGATCGTTTAAGCGGTCAATGGCGGCCATGGTGTTTTCGTAGTTATGAAATGGTTCGCCCATGCCCATTAGTACGATGTTGGTCACGGCCTCGCCCTGCTGGTGCAATTGGCGGGCGTAGTGCATCACCTGGGCGACAATTTCCCCGCTGCTGAGATGGCGTTTGAAGCCTATCTGGCCAGTGGCGCAGAAGACGCAACCCATGGCGCAGCCGGCCTGGGTGGAGATGCACAGGGTGCGGCGTCGCTTCTTTTCAGGCGCTCTGATCGCGGAGGGAGCGTCAGCGGGGTCGCCGTAGCGCATCAGCACGGCCTCGATGACCTGTCCATCGTGTAACTCTAACAGAGTTTTGCGCGTTTGGCCGTCGGAGGACTCCAGATACTGGACGGGGTGCAGTGCCTGGAAGCGAAAGGACTCGGCCAGTTGTTGCCGCAGCGATTTGGGCAGGGTGGTGAAGCGCTCTGGCTGGTCGTAGAAGTGTTTGTATAGTCCTTCCCAAATTTGACGAGCGCGATAGGCTGGCTCTCCCCATTCTTCCAGAATGGCTGTGAGGTCGGGGAGGGTCAGGTCGTAAATCAGCGGGAGGGGGGTATCGGTTGACATGTTTGCTCAGGGCGAATTTGCGGGCAAATTCAGGCGACTAAGCTGGGCAGGTCGTCGGCGATGAAATCCACCTCAGGTCGCCAAGTTTCGGCCTGGGCACGGGTGGAAACGCCGGAAAGAACAAGTGCTACGCGCATTCCGGCAGCCTGCCCGCCGGCAATATCGGTTTCCAGGCGGTCACCGACGACCAGGGTTTCTTCTTTGGTGGTGTTCATCCGCTGGCGTGCCAGTTCGAGCAGGTAAGGAGCAGGTTTACCGGCAAAGACCGGCTCTACGCCGGTGGCGGTGGCGATCACCGCAATCCAGGCGCCGGCGCCGGGGATTTCGCCGCGCGGGGTGGGGAAGGTTTTATCGGGATTGGTGGCGTAGAAGGGGATGCCGCGCCGCACCAAGAGAGTGGCCTCCACAACTTTCTGGAAGGTGATCTGGCGGTCAATCCCCATCACAACAGCCTGGGCTTCCTGAGCACGTTCGACCGGCAAAACTGGAAAACCTTTTTCGGCGAGGGCCTCCAGCACCCCCTGTTCGCCAATGGCAAAGACGGGAGTGGCCTGCGGTGCAGGGGCAAAGCGTTGGGCCAGCAATTCGGCCACGGCCTGCGCGGAAGTGACCACCTGCCAGGGTTCGATGTTCACCCCAAATTTGGCCAATCGTTCGACGTATTGCTGAGGGGTGCGCGTGCCATTGTTTGTGGCGAAGGTTACCTTCAGGCCGCGCTGCCGGATGCGGGCAAAAATGGCGCTCAGGTCACCAATGGGGGCGTCGCCGCGCCAGAGCACGCCGTCCATATCGAGGATGAGGGCTTGAATGCCAGAGGGAAGCATGATAGAAATTATATCAGGAGGGAGTGCTGTGCAGCAAAGAGGCAGCCTTCTGCATCTTTCAAGCACAGCAGGCTGCCTTGGTTCCCGAATACGGGGTTGGGTTATTTTCTGATGTTACGCACTTTTCCCGTAGTGCGACATTCATGTCGCTTGGTGGTGCGAGATAAATCTCGCGCTACGGTGTGAGGTGTGTTATTTTTTCTCTGGGGCTTCAAGGACCTGATCTACCAACCCATACTCTACTGCGCTGCGGGCATCGAGATAAAAATCGCGGTCGGTGTCGCGCTCAATTACTTCCAGCGGCTGGCCCGTGTGGTGGGACATAATCCGATTGAGCAGCTCTTTCAGCCGCAAAATTTGTTTGGCCTGAATTTCGATGTCGGTTGCCTGGCCCTGAGCGCCACCCAGCGGTTGGTGCATGTGGATGGTGGCATGGGGCAGGGCGTAGCGGCGGCCTTTCGTCCCGGCAGCCAGCAGAACGGTCCCAAAGGAAGCGGTGACGCCGACGGCTACCGTGCTGATCGGGTTGGAGATCATCTGCATCGTATCGTAGATCGCCAGGCCGGCGTAAATCTGCCCACCGGGGGAGTTGATATACATTTGAATTTCGCGTTCGGGGTCTTCATGATTGAGGAAAAGCAATTGTGCTACGATCAGGTTGGCGATCTGATCATCAATAGGGGTGCCGAGGAAAACAATGCGTTCTTTGAGCAATAACGAATAAATATCGTAAGCGCGCTCGCCGCGACCGGACGATTCAATGACCATCGGGATCACATTTTTGAAATCGGGAATCATAGGGCCTCCATTTTTGGGCTAATCATGCTTGCACAATGTTTGAATTGCATTAAATTTTATCAATAAAATTCAGGTCGAGGCCTGGTGAGCCTCAACCTGCAAGATTACTCTTCAGATTTTTTGGCCGCTTTCTTTACAGTTTTCTTTTCGGCCTGCTCAGGAGTGTCGGCTTTTTTCCTGGGGGTGGCCTTTTTCCTGGGTTTGGTGGTCTCTTCCGTCGTCTCGTTGCTGGCTTCCGCGCCCTGATATTTACCGGTGGCAATGGACTTCATCACGTCCAGAGCGCGGCGGGTGAGCACCCGGCTATAGGCTTCAAGAGTCACTGCCTCGGCCAGGCGTTGCTGATCTTTGCGGCTGCGGAATTGCTCAAAGTTCAACCCCTGGCTTTGCAATTCATCCAGCGTCTGGTTAAATTGGGCGTTGACCGCGGCATCGTCCACCTGGATATTTTCACGGCGGATAATTTCATCCAGAATCAGCGAACGCTCCAGGCGTTTCCTGGCCACCGGGCGCACTTCTTCTTTGATGAACTGTTCGCGCGTCAGATTGCGCATTTTCAGGTAAGTATCCAGATCCAGTCCCTGCTGGGCCAGGCGCTGTTGCAAGTCTTCGAGGACGTGCTCCGTTTCGTGATTCAGCGAATAGGGGGCGTATTTGATGGTGGCGCCCTCTTTGATTTTCTCGATTAGGTCTTCGAAATACTGATCATCGTATTCGGCCTGGGAACGGCTTTCCAAATCCCGGGTCACGAACTGGCGCAGGCCGTCCAAGTTCTCGGCGATACCGGTCATTTTGGCGAATTCGTCGTCCAGCTCGGGCAAGAGCACTCCACGCACCGCCTTGACGGTGACCTCGAAGGTGACGGTCTCGCCGCGCAAGGCTTCATCCTGATCGTCTTTGGGATACTTGTGCTTGATGGTTTTGCTCTCGCCAGCCTTCAGGCCCAATAATTCCTTGCTGAAGCCAGGGAAAGGCCATTCGTCTTGTTTTTCTTCCTCGCGAATCATCAAAGCAAATCCCTGCCGGGAGAGGGCGGCGCTGCGATCCTGATCGCCTGCGCGTGGCTTGGAGTGACTGGCTTTAATATCTACCAGTACATAGTCACCGAGCTGAATTTCGCGCTCGACCGGCTCAGTGGTGGCGTACATCAGCCGCAGGTTTTGCAGGGCGGTCTCCACTTCCTGGTTATCAGGCGCCGTCCACTGGTAGGGCAGGCGAATCGAGCGATAATCGCCGAGATCCACTTCGGGTATCAGTGGGACACGGAAGGTCAGTTTGGGTGGTTCCAGGCTATCAATGGATTCCAGCGTGCCGGGACCCGCCGCTTCTACCTGGGCTTCTTCCAGAATCTTCGGGTAGATTTCGTCCACCAACAGGTCAAGGGCTTCTTCCACAATCACCTGTTCGCCGTAATGGCGGACCACGATGGGGTATGGAGCCTTTCCCGGACGAAAACCCGGAATCTTGCCACGCTCAGAAAGCCGTCGTGCCGCACGGCGCTTGCTGGCTTCCATTTGCTCCTGCTCGATCTCAACGATCAGCTTTGCCTGATGGTCATCTTGAATGATTTTTTCGATTTTCAATTTGTCCTCTTTCTTTCCTGGCGCATTCCCGCTGCGGGCGCGCAAATGAGTGTGTGAAATATTATAAAAAGTGGGGACGGCGGGACTTGAACCCGCACGCCTTTCGGCACATGATCCTAAGTCATGCCTGTCTGCCAGTTCCAGCACGTCCCCTCTCGGCGGTGCTTTGGCGGCAAGATTATAAGCGAGAGAAGAGTGAGCGTCAACAAGATTGCGGTATAATCCTGCTCTTGCATTCTTTCACTGGAGAATTTTCTTGAGCCGTCTGATTCAACTTGACTCCGCAGGCAAAGATCGCACCCGCCTGACTAAAGCCATTGTCCTGGCGATGCGCGAACTGGCGCGTCAGACCGCCCCCGGGCCTGAATCTCGCGATTTGGTCGCTTTCATCGCCCTGGCCTTGCAATCCATCGCCGACCACATCGATTCATCCGTCGCTGCCTGGGAAAAGCGTGGCTACTGGGTCAAGGCCGATCGCTTTCGTATGGAATGGTTGTGGGCCGGGCAAATTGCCACCAAAATGAAAAACGCGGTATTGCAAGATGACTGGGCGACTGTGGCCACGCTCTTACCTCAAATTGCGGCCAAGCTGAGCAAGGTAGACGTGCCTGCCGGTCACCGTCTGGGTCGTCCCTGGGCAGGCGCTTTTGAACAGCTTAAATCTAAAGCAGGAAGCTGAGACCAGACAGTGGAAACCCAGCATTACTGCATCGGCTCTTCAAGCAATCCCAGCCATTCCAGCAAAGTGACTTGGACCAGCGAGGAACCGTCCGCCCGCATCACCCAGGTGGAGGCATCTTCACTGCTCTTTAAAATCAGCCAGTCACTGGTCAGCCAGGCAAGCGGTTCAAACTGTACCGACATGGGAGTCTGTAAATCGTGTACCGAATAAATATCCTGCAAATTCTTGCTTTCTATCTCGATTCGCGTCAACCTGTGTATTGAATCCACCCCCGCATTTGTGTTGAGATATTGATCGGTGCGCAGCAAGAGAGCCTTACCGTCGGGGGAAAAAGTCAGCACCTCGGCATTGCTCAGCGGCGTGGGGATGGGAATCTTATGTTCCTGTTTGCCACTCAGCGGGTGAATATGCACAATCCATTTCAGGTTGTAATCCTGATCCGGTTCACCGCTGTAGGTGAGATAGGCCAGCAAAGTCCCATCACCAGAAACAGCCGCCGAGTAACCTGCATATATGCCGATGGGATTTAGCCCAACCAGGGGCGTCACCTGATTTGTATCAATTTGAGCTAGATAAAGAGACGCAACCTGACGAATGCTCATTCCGCTATAGAAGGCATGGAGCGCGTATACCAGGAGATGCCGGCTATCGTCGTAATAGAGCGGCAGCAGGGTGTGTCCGCTGGCTTCGGGCGGCAGAGTGAGATGCCCCAGGGCGCGACTCTCGCCGCTTTCCAGCGATGTGGCGAATAGAACCTGTTTGCCCCCCTCTGCCGGTCGACTCCAGATCAGCATTTGCCCATCTGCCGAAAAAATGGGAGGGTGCTCCCACAAAGCGCTTCCTTCCAGGTTACGCCCTGCATCCAGAGTGCCCACCTCGCGCTGACGGGGATAAACCTGGACGATCTTCAGAGTGCCATCGCCTGGGTCTCTGAGCAAAAACGCGCCTCCCCCATGGCTCAAGATAAAATTCGCCAGCAACAGCGGTGTACGCTGAAAGGCATAGGCTGATCTTTTCCCTGCCGGGTCGAAGGAAACGATATTCAGCTCATCCTGCTTCATCAGCCAGATTCCAGCCCCCTCGATTTTGGTCAGGGGAAGCAGGGCAGGGTCTGGTGTGGTCGTAGCGCAGGTAGTGCCACATCCCCCCGGACAGGTGCCCGGACAATGATACGTTTCATCCAGGGTACAAAGCGGTGGGGTACAGATGGCAAATGGAGTTTCTGTCTCGCTGGCTGGAAGGGTGGCTGGCGCTGGGAACGGTGTCTCCTCCTGCGATGAGGAGGGTGGGGTGAACACCATGCAGCCCAGCGCAGTGATGAGTAACACCAGGAAAAAGAGGGGATGTCGGCGAGTGTTCATTGTGATTTGAGCATTTCAACCAGGCCGCGCAGCCCCAAGGCGTAAGATTGCCAGCCAAAGCCCACGACTTTCCCTTTGCAGACAGCCGAAAGCAACGAGCGATGGCGGAACTCCTCGCGGGCATATACGTTCGAAAGATGCACCTCCACCACCGGGATACCGATCGCTGCCACCGCATCGCGGAGCGTTACGGAAGTGTGCGTGTAACCACCGGGATTGAAGACAACGCCATCCGCCCACAACCGCGCTTCCTGTAACAAATCAATCAGTGCTCCCTCACTGTTCGATTGACGGCAGGTGACCTCAACGTCGAGGGCTTTGCCCAGCTCGATCAGCCGGGCGTTGATTTCCTCCAGCGTCAACGAGCCATAGATTTCCGGCTCGCGTTGCCCCAGCAGATTTAAATTTGGCCCGTGCAGTACCAAGATTTTCATCTCACCTCCTGCAAAACGATGTCCAGATTTTCAAGTTCCACCAGTTCCATTTGCCCGATGTGCCGCGGCAAAGCAAAACGATAGATGCGGCCTTCTTTTTTCTTGTCAACCTGCATGGCAGAGAGAATGTCCATCCTGCGTATGCCGGCCGGAACGTTGACGGGCAAATCCAGCGCCAGCAAGGTCTTTTCGATGCTCTCTGCCAGCCCGTGCTCGGCCAAACCCAACTGTTCGGCCAAGCGTGCCTCTACGACCATGCCAATGGCCACTGCTTCGCCGTGCCGCAGCCGAAAGCCGCTGGCCTGCTCAATGGCATGTCCTATGGTGTGACCAAAATTCAAGAAGACGCGCTGTCCTCGCTCGAACGGATCCGCCTCGATAATCTCGATCTTCACCGCCATCGCCGCGCCAATCACCCACGCCATCTGGGCGCGGACGGTTTCCAATCCCTGCCGGCAAAGTGCAAACAGCTCAGCATCAGCGATTACGCCATGTTTGACAATTTCCGCCATGCCGGCGCGGAACTCACTCTCTGGCAAAGTTGCCAGCACCTGCGGATCGGCCAGCACCAGTTTGGGCGGATGAAATGCACCGATCAGGTTCTTTCCTTCGGGTAGGTCAAATCCGGTTTTCCCCCCCAGCGAGGCATCTGCCATGGCCAGCAATGTGGTTGGCAGGTTGACCCAGGGCATGCCGCGCATGAAAGTCGCCGCAGCAAAACCAGCCAGGTCGCCGATCACCCCCCCACCCAGGGCCAGGATAGTGCTATGCCGATCTAATCCTGCCTGCAAAAACCCCTGCCACAGGCGTTGAACGCTTTGCAAGCTCTTATGCGCCTCGCCAGCCGGCAAGACCAGCGTCTGCGCCTCCAGCCCGGCTCCTCGCAGCGATTGTGCTACGCTTTGGGAATAGAGCGGTGCCACATGGCGATCGCTGACAATCAATGGCGAACGCAACCCCATTCGCCCCAGCATTTCCCCAATCTGCCCCAGGCCGCCCGCCTCCACGCGGACCTCATACTCGCCCATCCCCCGCACTCGGAATCGTCCCGTTGCCACCTGGGCCTGACGCACCAGCTGCTCAACGCTCTTTCCATTGACCTCCAGCCGAAGCGGAAACGAGGCATAATGCTCCTTGCGAGCGGCCAGCAAATGAACCAGCTTTTCGCTCACCTCGCCGGCGAGCAACGGTCGGGACGTTCCCCCGTCCACCAACCGTTCCTGCAACGTCTCCAGCGAAGCGCTCAGGAGCAAGATAACCCCGCTTCGTTCAGCAAGGGCACGGTTCGCCGCTCGCAGCAAGGACCCGCCGCCCAGGGCAATGACGCCTTCCTCACCGTGCACCGCCGCACTCAACGCAGCCGATTCGCGCTCACGAAAAGCCTCTTCCCCCTCCTGCGCAAAAATCTGAGCGATCGTTCGCCCCGCATCGGCCTCAATCAATGCGTCCAGATCGGTAAACGGTAGGCCCAAACGAGCGGCCAATGCCTTTCCGACCACAGTTTTCCCTGCACCGGGGGGACCATACAAAAAAATGTGTTTCATCCTATGGCCAGAACACATGAGGTTGATCATCCAGAGCCAAATCGGCGAGGGTGGCCTGGCGCAAGGCGGCAAAGCGCGGCTGCATTTCAGCCAGTGAATCCCCTCCCAGCTTTTCCAGCAGCGCCTCCGCCAGCACAAAGGCCAGCATCGCCTCCAGAATTGGCACTGCCCGTGGCACCGGGCAAAAATCAGAACGCTCATAGCGGGTGAGCGCTTCATTTCCCCTGGCCAGATCCACCGTCGTCTGGGGGAGAAGCGTGGTGGCAATCGGTTTCATCGCCGCGCGTACCAGAATCGCCTCCCCGTTGCTGATTCCGCCTTCGATCCCGCCCGCCCGATTCGAACCGCGCACCAGGCGGCCTTCCCGCAACAGAATCGCATCCTGAGCCTGCGTGCCACGCAGATGAGCGTTCTCAAATGCCTCCCCAATTTCTACACCCTTGATAGCCGGCACGGAGAGCACGGCCTGAGCGATACGCGCTTCCAGTCGCCGATCCCATTGGCTGAAAGAACCCAGGCCAGGTGGCACACCCAGGGCAACGACCTCAATCATGCCGCCCAGGGTATCCTTTTCCTGCATGATCTGGCGGATGCGCGCCCGCATTTTTTCGGCGATTTCGGCATCGGGGCAGCGCACGTTGTTTTGCTCAGCCGCTTCCAGCCGGACCTCGAGCGGGATTCCGTCAAATCGGCCCTGGATTCCGCCGATGGCGCTCACGTACCCGCCGATGCGAATGCCAAATTGCCCCAGCAGTTGTTTGCAAATCGCGCCGACAGCCACGCGCATGGTCGTCTCGCGGGCAGAGGCGCGTTCCAGGGCTGGGCGTAGATCCTTGTAGCCGAATTTGATCGCCCCGCTCAAATCAGCATGACCTGGCCGGGGAGCGGTCATCGCCGGAATGGCCTTACCCTTCCAGTGGGAGTGATCGCGGTTTTCCACTAGCAGAGCGATTGGAGCACCAGTCGTCTGCCCCTCCAGCACGCCGCCAAGAATGCGTACCCGATCCTGTTCGATCTTCATCCGTCCGCCCGCCCCAAAGCCGCGTTGACGCCGCTCCAGTTCGTGGTCAATCATCTCTGCGGTAAGCGGCAGACCCGCGGGGATTCCCTCCAGAATCGCTACCAGCGCCGGGCCATGTGATTCCCCGGCTGTCAGAAAACGTAACATATTTTGCTCCTCGAATTACATCGCGCAGCCAAAGGTGGGACAACTCACTAAGTTGCCCCTACAGAATCTTCGCGTGGGACAACTCGTTAAGTTGTCCACGACAGTATCTTCGCAGATATGTTGAGCAAGATAAGCCTCCTACGTCTTTGCTTTTACCGCCTCGAACAGTGTTTCCTGGCGGGGGCGAAATCCCGTCCACATCTCGAAGGCGAGGGCAGCCTGTGCAATCAACATGCCCAGCCCACCACGGACTGACAAACCCGCAGCGCGGGCGGTTTGCATCAGTTGCGTTTCACTCGGGTTATAAATCAAATCATATACCAGCGCTTGCTTCGGAAAAGGCAGGCGCGTTGGCCAGGGAGATTGTTCGATGTGGGGAGACATCCCCAGCGGCGTGGTGTTGACGATCAGACGCACCTCGCGTAGATCTGTCGTTGAAAGTGTTTGCAGTGGAAGCGGGCGGCCTTCGGGAGCGAGTTGTGCCAGCAGCCTTTCGGCCTGTTCGCTGCGGCGGGCCGCCACCCAGACGTGCCAGCCGCTCTGGCGCAGGGCAAAAGTCACAGCGCGCGCGGCTCCGCCTGCTCCTAACACCAGGGCAATACCCGCCGGTGTGGCCCAAACCCGTTGCAGATCCGTTAGAAAGCCGGCGGCATCGGTGTTGTGCCCAATGAGCAGTTTTCCGCGGCGGGCAATGGTGTTCACTGCGCCAATGGCCTGAGCGGTGGGGGTGAGCTCATCCAGCAAGGAAAGCACGTTTTGCTTGTGAGGGATAGTGACATTGAGACCAGCTATCTCGCCGTGTCGCATTTGCTGGAGCAGGTGACGCAGGCCATCAACATCGTGCAGTGGAACGGGGAAAAGCCGATATTCGCCTTGCAGCCCCGCCTCCTTCAGCGCGGCGTGATGGAGCGCCGGCGAAAGGCTGTGAATCAGTGGGTATCCTACCAGGCCGAGGTGAAAAAATGGCGGATGCGAAGAGGAATTTGCCGGCATGTTCATAACGAAGCGCGCACCTTCTCCAAAACCTGGAAAAAATCAGGGAAGGTTTTGGCCACACAAGCGGGGTTTTC
>JBMFPJ010000014.1:0-9718 GCA_049969175.1 Anaerolineae bacterium
TGACGGGAGGGACTAATTCTACCAATTTTCCAGTATACGATCCCGGCGGCGGCGCGGCGGATTTCGGCCTGGGAGCGGATTTTTTCCGCCTGCCGCAGGGCGCCGGGGGTGGCCAGCACGGCCAATCCCTGCGGGATGAGGAAGTTGCGGCCGTAGCCATCGGCGACTTTTTTGACTTCGCCGGCGCGGCCCAGTTTGTACACGTCTTTGATCAACAGTACTTTCATTTCAATCAAGCCCTTTCTGACAAAAATATGCGGAGCGAAGGGTACCACGCTCCGTCGCTCGATTTTACCAGAGGCTTCTCTTCTTGCCAACCTTCACTGCGTTGAGGTAAGATTGAGGCATGTCTGCTTTGCCTTTCAATTTGCGCCGTGTGCTAATCCTTGCCGGCATTGTGATTCTGGTGTGGATGATGATGGATTTCAACAATCGGTTGGTGGAATTGAACCGGCTGAAGAAGCAGGCGCAGGTGTTGAGTGTTCAGGCAACACAATTGATTGAGACACAGCAGGCGCTGCTGACGGAGGTGGCCTACGCCAGTTCGGATCAGGCGGTGGAGGAGTGGGCGCGCCGCGAGGGGCATTACGTGCGCGACGGGGATCAGGCTGTGGTGCCGGTGCCGCTACCTGGCAGCGATCCCATTCAAAATGCCACTCCCACCCCTACGCCAACTCCGTTGCCCAACTGGCAGGTGTGGTGGAATTTGTTCCTGGGGGAGTGAGGAGGGGGCAAGGAGGCATGGAACATCTGGCCCTGTTCCCGATCACAACCCGAATCGAAAATGACGAGCTGACCATTGGGGAGCATTCGCTGGCAGCGCTGGCCGAGGAATTTGGAACGCCTTTGTATGTCTATGATCGTGCCACGATGGATGCGGCAGCGCAGGCATATTTACACGCCTTGCAGCGTTATTATCCGGCCAAGGGGGAGGTCACCTATGCCGGGAAGGCGTATCTTTCGGTGGCAGTAGCCCGTTGGGTGCGAGAGATAGGGTTGTGGCTGGATTGCACCGGCGAGGGGGAGATCGCTTTTGCCCTGGCCGCTGGGATGCCCCGTGAGCGGATTCTGGTGCACGGGGTGAATAAATCGGTAGCTGACCTGCAGGCAGCACTTCGCTATGCAGGTACGATTGTGATAGATCATCTGGATGAATTGGAGCGGCTGGCGGCCCTCTGGGCCCATGCCGGGGATGAGACGGGAAGTGGGCCAGGAAAGCAACCAGAGCTGTGGCTGAGGTTTTTGCCCGGGCTGGCAGTTTCCACCCATCACGCTCACACCCAAACCGGTCAGCAGGAGAGTAAGTTCGGCATGAATCCCGCTGAGATCCGGCAGGCAGCGCAATTTTGCCAGGAGCAGGGTTTGCCACTGCAGGGGTTGCACTTTCATCAAGGATCAAATTTTCGCGACGCGGAGCCGCTGCTCCCAGCTCTTGAGATGGCGCTGGGCCTGGCCAGAGAAATTGGTTTTGCGGAGGAGTGGCATCTCAGCCCGGGTGGAGGCTGGGGAGTAGCGTATCACGAGGGGGAGTTGCCGCATCCGCCGATTGAAAGTTATGTGCAGGGAATTGCTGAAGCGGTGGTAGAGGGCTGTCGGGAGCACGGTTTGAGCTTGCCGCATCTGCATCTGGAGCCGGGGCGTAGCCTGGTGGCGCGGGCGGGGGTAGCGATTTATCGGGTAGGAGCGATCAAACGGCGGGCAGGGAAGACCTGGGTGCTGGTGGATGGCGGTCTGGCGGATAATCCGCGGTATGCGCTTTATGGGGCGCGCTATGCCTGTTTAACGGTAGCCGGCGTGGGTCGAGAAAGAAGCGAGCGAGTGGTGCTGGGGGGGCCGTATTGTGAATCGGGGGATGTGCTGGCGGAGGATGTGCTCTTGCCCGCCGTCCGGGTAGGGGAATTGCTGGCCGTGCCAGTCAGTGGAGCATATCAGTTGAGCATGTCCAGCAATTACAATGGGGCGCGGCGTCCGGCGGTGCTCTGGCTGGAAGAGGGACGAGTGCGATTGATTCAGCGGCGAGAAACGGTGGAGGATTTGCTGCGTCGCGAGGTGGGAGAGAGTTAATCGGGATTGAGTTTCAAGAAGACTTCGACAATGCGGGGATCAAAGATTTTGCCCGCCTGTTCGATCAGGTATTGACGGGCTTTTTCTTTGGGCCAGGCAGGGCGGTAGGGACGGTTGGAGGTGATAGCATCCCAATTGTCCACGACAGTGAAGATGCGGGCCGCCAGGGGGATTTCCTCACCTTTGAGTCCGCGTGGATAACCGCTACCATCCCAATGTTCGTGGTGACAGTAGGGAATATCCAGGGAGTCTTTCAAGAAAGGAATGGCGGAAAGCATTTCGTAGGCGTATTGGGGGTGCAGGCGCATGATGCGTTGTTCTTGCTCAGTGAGTGGACCCGGTTTGTGCAGGATGGCATCAGGGATGCCCATTTTGCCGATGTCGTGCAGCAGGGCGCCGCGGCGGATGTGGATCAGGTCGCGTTCAGGTACGCCGAGGGCACGCGCCAGTTGCAGGGTGAGCTGGGTGACGCGGCGAGTGTGACCTTCGGTGAGCTCGTCGCGCAGTTCGAGAGCACGCGCCCAACCAGCCAGGGTGCTGTCGTAGGCCTCGGCCAGTTCACGTGCCTGCTGTTCGGTTTGTTCGTAGAGCATGGCGCGATAGATGGCATTTCCGCCGGTTTCGGCCAGAGCCGTGAGGAGCTGGATTTCTGTTTCGGTGAAAGTGCGAGGGGATTCCATCCATAAGTTCAAAACGCCGATGATGTTCTCCTGGGCACGCATGGGGAGAGAGATGGCACTTTGCATCCGTTGCAGGCGGGTTTCTTCGCCGTTAAGGATGCGCAGGAAGGGGTCACTTTGTAGCTCAGGGGCAAGGTAAATCTCGCCGGTCTGGGCCACATGGCCGGTAATGCCCTCACCGGCTTTGTGCCGAATCGCTTTCTCATCCAGCAAGGGCAAGTCCAGTTTGGGACTGCGTCCAAACCAGCCCTGAGAGACATATTCATTCGTTCGCGCCTCCAGGAGAAAGATGGAGGCGTAATCTCCTTCCACAGCTCGCAGGGCATGGCGGGCCAGGATAGGTACCATTTCTGCCACGCTTTGGGCGCTACGCAGGGCAATGGATGCATCCACCAGTGTTTCTAATTCGTGCGCACGGCGAAGCAGGGCTTCTTCGGCCTGTTTGCGTTCGGTAATGTCACGGTAGTTGATAACAATGCCACGAATGTAGGGATCAGACAGCATATTGTGGGCGGTCACTTCAAAGGTGCGCCACTGGCCATCTTTCCGCTGAATGCGATATTCCAGGGTGGCGATAGAGCCAGGGGTTTGCATCCCTTGGCGAAAGGTCTGAAGCAGACGCGGTAAATCTTCGGGATGAATATAGCGGAAAGCACTTTGGCCCAGGGTTTCTTCAGGGGTGTAACCGGTGAGGCGCTGTTCGGCCGGGGAAACATACACGAATTTGCCCTCGGCATCTAAAATGGCCATTCCCTCGGCAGAGTTATCGAACAGGGCACGGAAATATGCCTCGCTCTGCTTCAAAGCGGCCTCGGCTTGCTTGCGCTCGGTGATGTCGCGCATGATGCCTTGAAAATAGCCATTCGGTAAGATTTTGGCACTGATTTCTACGGGTAATAATGTTCCATCCTTGCGTTTCAGGCGGCGCTCGGCAATGACGGTCTTTCCCTGCTGCAGGTCTTCCATCTTGAAGGGATTGGAGGCCAGGTCTTCGGGCAAGACCAGGTCTTCCATCCGCATGGACAAAATCTCTTGGCGCGAGTAGCCCAACATCTGGCAGCCGGCAGAATTGACTTCCACATAACGCTGCTCTGCATCGGCAATAAAGATGCCATCAGAGGCCTGTTCAACGAGCGTGCGATAGCGCATTTCAGACGCACGGAGCGATTCGAACAGGCGAGCATTTTCAATGATACTCCCAGCATGGCTGGCCATGGCCTGGGCAATGCGGATCTCGGCCAGAGTGAATTCGCGCTTGCGACGGCTTTCCCAAATTTCTATCAGGCCAAATGGCTGTCCCCGAGAGAGGATGGGAACATACAAGATCGAGCGAACGCCGTAGGTTTGAAATTGCCAGCGCTCAGCAGCAGACAGATTCTCGCTATCCTCATGTAAGACAATTGTCTTGCCACTCTGGATAGCACGCCAGGAGGTGGGATAATCATCTCGCAGGTAAACGCGATTCAGATCAGAGCGCCATTCAGGGGCAGAGGCATCCCTGGCCCAATACTCAGCCAGGACGGTAAAGCTCGCGTTGCTCAGATCAATGGAACTGATGTAGCCACTGGTAGCGCCTACCGCCTCAGTCATGTGACGGGCGAGAGTTTCGAGCAGAGCAGGCGAGTCCAACAGGCTGGCCGACATGTCCATGGTGGCAGCATACAAAACGCCCAGCTCGCTGGCACGAGCACGGGTTTCGGTTTGCAAGCGCAGATTTTCCAACGCAGTGCCAACAATGTTGACCAGGATTTGCCCCAGGGTCATGTCGGTCAAAGAAAAGGGAAAAGGCCCATTGCGGTAAGCCACGAAAGCGGCAACGATCCCTTGCGAAGAAAAAATGGGAAATACGGCATAGGCCCGAAAACCTTCTCTGATCATAGCCGGACGCAAGGATGCGGTGGCAGGGTCGGTCAAAATATCGTTTACCAGAACCGGCTGGGGATCCGTAATGAGGTGACTGCCGGGGACTTCGTGAAAGCGGCGATTCAGTTCGTTGATATATTCTTCCGAAAGACCAAAAGAGCGCAGGCAGCTCAGGCGATCTTGCAGGCGATCGTAAAGAAAAATGGCCGCCCGATCGGCGCGTAGAATCTGTTGAACCGTCTCGATCACCAGTGACCAGAGGGCATCCATTTCGCGCAATGCCAGGAAGGCACGGGGCGCTTCGGATAGGGAACGCTGTCGCTCTTCGGCATCCAGGGTAGAGATAGCGTAGGCCAGGTCGTCGGCCAGTTCCTGTAACAGGCGAGTTTCTTCCTCGCCAAAAGGTGTTGACGGTTGGCCCTGCTCAATGACCAGGGTACCTGATTTGTTCCCTTCACGTATCAAGGGCAGCGCAATGGCCCGCCGATAGGGAAGACGGGAACGGCACGGGCAAAGCAGGCAAAGATCATTTTCGGGAGTAGCTTCGATTTGCACAGGTTTGTGTTCATTCAACGCCGTGGCCGCACAAAAATGACTCGCCTGCTCCTGATCCAATCGGACAGCGATTTTTTCTATTTCCAGCGCATCATTCCCCGCCGAGGCCACCAGTTTGAGCGTCACACCATCGTTTTGCAGCAAACCAATACAGGCAAAAGAATACCCCCTCTCACCCACCAGGATTTCACAGGTTTGCTGCAATAACGAGGAAATATTTTTTTCCCGGACGATGAGTTGATTGACCAGGCTTAAGGTACGCAACAAGCGGCTCAGGCGGATTTCGCGCTGCCGACTTTGTTCAGAAAGGTTCAGGCTATCGGCCAGAGCGTGCAAGAGAAGAGAAGAGGAAATTAACACAGCCAGAGAGAGGGTCAAAAAAACTAGGCTGCCACTCATCCAGGCGGTTGCATCGGTGGCGTTGATCTGGCGCTCTGCTGGTACGAGCAAAACCTGGCTCACCTGCAACGTCCCAATGCCGGCCATAGTGGCCATACTCAAAGCAAGAGCCAACAAGCTGGCGCGCAAATCAAAGAGCACAGCGGTCAGGATGACAAAAGCAAAGAAAAAGATGCGCCCATCACCACTCAATGAAGCCAGAATCAATCCCGTTGCCCCCAGGATGTAGAGCACAAACAAGGCCAGGGCAGCGCGCAGTGTATAACCCAGGCGCCGATCGAAATTGGCCAACAACAGCAGCGCCGTAGTGCCCAGATAAACGATGCCCACTGCAATGGCGCTCAGCAAGGAATTGGGATACTGATTTACCTCGTGGCGATATGCCTGAATCAAGTTATACATACCGCTGAGCAAACCGAGCAACCACAACCCTAAAATGCCTTGTAAAACCCCCTGCAAAATACGTTCTTGCCAGGCGCGCAGCACATTCGTGTTGCTTTCCAAAGGCGACATGGCCCCTTAATTCTCAACAATCAGGTTTTTCCTGAATGCAGACACAATCTAATAAAATTATAAATCTTACTGACAATTTGGATAAAAAAATCTAAGAGCGTGTTTTGAAATTCATGTTCCAACCACAGATGAACACAATAAATTGGATTTACAAGGTAATTTCCTCCAGTGTTCATCCGTATTCATCTATGGTAAACCCGATTTATAAAACACGCTCTAAGAAAATCGCTATTTTCCATCGAGATGTTTGTGATTTTAGTCACATAAAAGTCATCCACATTATGTCATAATTTATTTATACAATCCTATTCTTTGCCGAAAGGAGAAAGTGACATGAATCACCCTACCCTGTTTGATATTGTCCTCTTGCTGGTCACTGGTCTGACTGCGGCTTATTTGCTCTGGTGCTTTTTTAGCCGCTGGCAAAAAGAGAAGGGAACTTATGACATTTATTACATGCTTGGCTTTCTCGTCTTGCTAGTAGCGGGTGTGTTGCTCATCTTCCTGGGCTACGGCATTTTGGGCACGCCGTTCGTGCTCACCGTTTCCAGTTTGATTCCGCTGGGGATTTCCATGGGCATTGCCGAGCAGTTTTATCCCACCTGGAAAAAGGCCTTCAAGTGGTTTGCCCTGGTCGGCATCCTGGCCATTGCCGTGACCAGCTTTGGGCAAATGGAGACGCTGCGTAAGATCGTTGTTCCTCTTTTCCACAGTGTGGCTGGCCTGGTCATCTTCCTGGGTCCATTCTTTGCCAAAAACGCAGCAAAAGGATTCTGGTGGGTCGGCATCGGCGGGGCTTTGATCGGCATTGGCGGCATCGCCCTGGCATTTCTGACGGTGGGAAAACCGCTACTGGGCATTTTCACTGCCGAACTGGTCTTCAACATCCTGTCACCGCTCCTGTTACTCATGACGCTGGCGTTTACGTTTGGGTTTGTTAAAGATATTCGGAAATAGACCGTAGACGGTAGACCATGGACCGTAGATCGTGGACCGTGGACCGTCCACCGTCTATCGTCCACCGTCCAACAAGGAGTCTCCATGTCCTTCCTCAAATCTCGATTCCGCTACCTCTTCGGCACGACCAAAGGTCTGATCCTGGTGGCGATTGCGATGATCGCCATGGTGACCGCCCTCTTCGGGATGCTCTCCGGCCCGATGGCCGAGATGGGCGTTCGCGAGGTCATCGTCCGCGCCCTGCACATGGACCTGGCGCAGGCCGAGCGCGAGGGACGCATCATCATCCTCTATCACTCGATTGCCATGGTCGTCGTCGCCATCGAGGTTTACATGATCACCGGCCTGCTGGCGATGGGTGAGTTTTACAAAAAGGCCGTGCGCGTGCTCATCACCGTGGGCTACCTGACGACGATGATCTTCGGCCTCCTCTTCGCCTACTGGGGACACATCTGGGCCTTTCACGGCCTCTACATCACCGGCCTGGCGCTCATCTTCTTCGCCGGCGTACTGTTGACGGTCGCTCTCTGGCCATGGGACAAAACCTACTATCAGCCTGATCCTACCTATGCGCGCCTGAAAAACGGCGTGGACCTGGAGCGGGCGGCCTTCTTCACCACCGCGCTGACCACGGTCATCTCGGCCATCTTCGGCGCCATCCCTGGCTCCTACTTTGGCAACGGCTTCGAGGTCTTCCTGGCCGAGAACATCATCCGCTTGCCCGAAAAGACCACGCTGGAATACTCCATCATCGGTCATCTGCACATCATGCTGGCGCTGATTGCCATCATGATTACCCTGGTCATCGGGCGCTGGCTGAACTTCCGCGGCCTGCTGCACAAGATCGCTATGCCGCTGATGATCCTTGGCTGCATCGTCCTCAACCTGGGCGTGTGGGGGGTGGTCACGCCGCTCGAACCGATCGCCCACATGATCATCTACGTCGGTGCGACGCCCTCCATGCTAGCCGCCCTCCTGCTGCTCATCTGGAGTTGGGGCGAACTCATCCGCAGCGGCACGGCACACCTGGCTAAACCAACCCTCCTGCAAAAACTCGCCGCCCTGCTGCGCGACCCGCTCAAATTTGGCCCCACCTGGCAGATGCTCTTCATGAACTTCACCACCAGCGGCATCGGCATCTTCATGGCCATCCGCCTGGACAAAATCTTCCGCCTGTGGCCGGCCCGCGAGGAGCGCATCGAACTGACCGGTCACTGGCACGCCCTCTCCGCCATCATCGCCACCATCATCCTGATGTACTACGGCGACATGATCGGGCTAAAGGGCAAAGTCCGCCAACTCTACGGCTGGCTCATCCTCTTCTTCTCCGACGTCGCCCTCGGCGCGGTGACCGTCTTCGAGATGAAGCGCCTGTTCATAGACGAAGCCACGCAGCAGCCGCTGGTCAACGGGCTGATGTATGCCATCGACTTTGGGCTTGGCTCATTGCTCGTCCTGCTGGCGGTCGTCATGGTCTGGCGGCTGATGGACCTGTTCAAGCAAAAAGGCCGCTGGACGGAAGAAGCGACGCACGAACTCGCGGAGGAGGTGGTGAAATGACACTGTTTAATCTGTCATTGCGAGGGCGAAGCCCGAAGCAATCTCCTCGCCACCCTGTCATTGCGAGCGGCGTAGCCGCGAAGCAATCCCCGCGTCCAAGGAGATTGCTTCGTCGCGCCTCGCTTCTCTCGGCGCTCCTCGCAATGACATTGCTCTTGTTGGCCGCCTGCGCCCCCGTGGACCTCGACCCGGTCATCCCGACCTACGACACGGGCGTGGACCCCAACGCCTGGGCACAGATTCCGGCCGGCAACTTCTACTTCGGTCAGCACAACGAGGTAGTCTCCACCGACGCCTACGAGATCATGGTCACCGACGTGACCGTCGCCCAATACGTGAACTTCCTCAACGCCGCCCTGGCCGATGGGACGGTGCTGCTCGAGGGCGACTACGCCGTGGCCTTCTACCCCGGCGACCCCTTCCACGGCAAGAAGCACGAAATCCGCATTGACGCAGGCAACTACCGGCTCGTCCCGCTTCACGACCCGGCCTCGCGCTTCACCTTCGACGGGCAGACCTTTGCCGTCAAGCCGGGCTGGGAGAATCACCCGATGACCAACGTCTCCTGGTTCGGCGCCTGGGCCTACTGCGGCTACTACGGCTGGCGGCTGCCGACCGAACTGGAGTGGGAGAAGGCCGCGCGCGGCTCCGCAGACGATCGCCCCTTCCCCTGGGGCTACGAAATCACCCGTCAGCACGCCAACTTCTACGCCAGCCGCGATCCCTTCGAAGACATGGCTTCCTACGGCTCGCTGACCACGCCGGTCGGCTTCTACAACGGCAAAGCCTACGATGGCTTTCAGACGGTCAACGCTGCCTCGCCCTACGGTCTCTACGACATGGCCGGCAACGTCTGGCAATGGGTGGGCGATGTCCAGCCGCAGGAAGGCTTCAGCGACCGGCTGATGCACGGCGGCTCGCGCAACACCTACGACATGGACCTGCGCGTCTGGGTGCGCAACTCCGCCCCGCCGATGTACTATGGCCCGGCGGTGGGATTCCGCTGTGCTAAAATTGACCGTGGACCGTAGACGGTAGACCGTCCATCGTCCACCGTCTACCGTCCACCGTCCACCGTCCAATGTCCAAACTCCGCATCTTCCTCCCTCTCATCAAACCCTCCCAAA
>JBMFPJ010000014.1:9728-12934 GCA_049969175.1 Anaerolineae bacterium
CGTCCAATTTCCCTCGGAGGTCTCCATGCCCTTCAAGTTTGAACGTCTCGAAGTCTGGCAACTGGCGCTTGATTACGTGGACTTAATGTATCAAATTGGCCAACAACTGCCATCATCCGAACAATACAATCTTGTTTCACAACTCATCCGCGCTGCCACCTCGATTGCTCTGAACATTGCAGAAGGTTCCACCGGGCAAAGTAATGCCGAGCAAAACCGCTTTCTGGGAATGGCCATTCGTTCCCTGATGGAGACCGTAGCCTGTCAACGTTTGATTACCCGCCGCTATCCTGTTTCTCCAGACCTGATTGCCAAAGGCGACCTGATGGCACAGGAATTAGCGAAGAAACTCCACGCTTTCCGTCAAGCGCTTGGCGGCGGTCGAGTCCGCGAAGAGCAGGCACCTTACCTTGTGGATCTGGATAATGGACGATAGACCGTAGACCGTCCACCGTCCATCGTCCACCGTCCATCGTCCACCGTCCATCGTCCAATGTCCAAACTCCGCATCTTCCTCCCTCTCATCAAACCCTCCCAAACCGGTTTGCTTCTGGCGACCGGAATCGCAGGTTATCTGAGCGCGCACACCCCCCCTAGCCTGACGTTGTTGCTCGTCATGTCCGCCAGCCTGTTCCTGGCCATCAGTGGCTCGACCATCATGAACATGTGGTACGACCACGATATTGACGCCATCATGAACCGCACCAAAAAGCGACCGCTGGCTGCGGGACAATTAACCCGTCAAGAGGTCTTTCGCGGCGGGATGGTTGTCTCAATCCTGGGAATCGGTTTGGCGGTGATCATCCAGCCGTTATATGGCCTGATCGTCTTTGCAGGTTGGTTTTTTGACGTGATCGTGTACACCCTGTGGTTGAAACGCCGTACTTGCTGGAGCATCGTCTGGGGTGGCATTTCGGGCGCCATGCCCATCCTGGCCGGACGCGTCCTGGCAACAGGCCGGATCGAGATGGTCGGCCTGCTGCTGGCTGCATCTGTCCTGTTCTGGATTCCGACTCACACGCTGACGTTCAGCATTAAATTTTTGCCCGACTACAACGCGGCGGGGGTACCTACCTTCCCCGCTACATACGGATTGGAGACAACCCGCGCCATCATTGCCCTCTCTTCGATCATCGCCGCTGCCAGCGTTGGGGTAGCCAGCGTGATGATTGGCGTTCAGGCCGGTTTTCTGCGCCTGATGATTGTGCTCTCCGCCGGGTTGCTGGTCCTCTCCTTTGCCACCGTCTTCCGTCCCTCGGAGCGGGTCAACTACAGCCTGTTCAAGTACGCTTCGCTGTACATGCTGGCTTCGATGATTTTGCTGGCGTTATAGACTGTGAACCTTAGACCGTTCATCGTCCACCGTCCACTATCCACCGTCCAATTATGAACCGCCTCTTCCTCCTTCTCGCCGCTCTGCTCGCCGCCTGGCAGGTTGCCATCGGCATTGATGGGCTGGGACGCGTCCCCGTCCTGGCCTACACGGTCAGTTTTGGCGTTCTGCTCGTGGCCTGTCTGCTGCTCATCATCCTCGGCCTGGACGTGCTCGAAAGTCCGGTCGTGGTCATTGTCTCGACCATCATTCCGCTCAGCCTCTCGCTGGGGCTGGTCTGGGAACATCTTGTAGCGTGGCGGACCCCGTACCTGGTCTTCGCCCTGGTCGGATTCCTGGCTATTCTCCTGACTCGCATCCTTCCGACGAAAGGACGTCTGCCCATCTTCGTCCTGGCGGTCGTTCACGGCGTGGCCGGGATGGTGATTTTCCTGCTGCCGAGCGTCCTCGCCGCCCAAGGGGCAGCGCGGCCCGGGTTCGCCCTGGTCGGTCTGGGCGGGGCGCTGATCGGCCTCGGCGGGTTGCTGCTCTCGTTTTTGAAGGCTGGTCGGCCCATCGTCCCGCGCGCCACGATTTTGAACATCCTGCCCGCCCTGCTCCTCTTGATGACCGCCGCCTTCGTGGCCGGCTTTGCTTTCGCGCGCTGATACCGCATCAGACTTCCGAGGTTTTGGGGGCTTCGGAAATCTGTGAGAGGCTCCATCGCGTATCTCAGGATGATTCGCCCCACAACCGCCGCGTCAATTCCACAATTTGCGCCTTTTGCTCCGTGGTTAAAGCAATAAATGGCGAATTGTTTTCGGTCGTGTCACGGTTTTCCACAATCAACACCCGTGCCTCCGGGCTGAAGGTGTGCGAGTGCCATACCCCGCGCCGCACATTGTAGAGTTTAAACGGCTGCATATCCACCGCATGGACGCGGGTAACAACCTCCGTGCCCTCTCCTAAAAACAAAATACAACGTCCAGTCAACAACACGAAGACTTCATCGGTCTTGTTATGCTTTTGCATCTGGGTAATCTTTTCGGGAACAAGGTCGGGCGTGTAATTCATCAGAGCAACTCGCCAGGATTGATAATTCACCAGCGGCTGATAGCCCACGCCGTCGTAAGTCAAAATCTGAAGAAGGGAATCGGGAATTGTCATAAGGCCTCCATCAGATATTTTAACGTGAGTTCCGGATAAGAAACGAAAGCGGTTTGGTACCATGGATGATTGACAAAGAATGACCATAGCAGGAACGACTCCCAACGCCGGCACTTGTACCTGGCAATCACCGCCGAGGCACTCATCTACCAGCATTACAACTGGCTTACCGGCCGCATGGAACACCTGGTCATTCCCCGCCAGGCCGTCCTGCGCCTGAAGCAGGAGCACTACTCCGGAGATGCGGAGAGTCCTTCCTGCGGATACGGTGCAAATATGGTATCGCCAACCGGGTGGCGAGGAGGCGGTTGGGGAGATTCCGAATGAGTACGGCGGAGTCAATCTGTATCAGAAATTGAAGGAAATGCTATATGAAAGCCCTCTCCACAGAAGACTGGCTTGAGTTACTCAAGTATGGGGATGCGGTGGAGGAGGTGTTCGATGAATTGGAGAAATGAAAATCAAGAAAACAGTACCTGTACATCCTCTCTGGTCAGGGATTTGAAGAAACTGCCTTCGGCGGAGATGAGTTGCTCTACCAGTTCGCGCTTGCGCGCCTGGAGTTGTAGAATTTTCTCCTCCACCGTCTCGCGAGCGATGAATTTGTAGATAAAAACTGGTTTCTCCTGACCAATGCGGTGAGCACGGTCGGCGGCCTGCATCTCCACCGCTGGATTCCACCAGGGGTCAATGTGCAGCACATAATCGGCGGCAGTCAGGTTCAAGC
>JBMFPJ010000014.1:12944-14124 GCA_049969175.1 Anaerolineae bacterium
CTGATGAGAAAGAAAGGAATTGCCGGGTCGTTCTGGAAACGGTCCACCTGCCCTTGGCGGTTTTGGGTTTGCCCATCCAGGTAGGCGTAAAGCATGCCGCGGGCGTCCATTTCCTGACGCAACAGGCTGAGGGTCTGCACAAATTGTGAGAAGACCAGCGCTTTGTGCCTCTCGGCCTGTAACGTTTCCATCGTCTCCAGCAAAATCTCGAACTTGGCTGATTCGCCGTGATAGGCTGGCTCAACCAGGCGCGGATGGATGCACACCTGTCGCAGGCGCAACAGGCCTTCCAGGATTTTAAAGCGGATGTCGTTGATGTCCTGGCTCTTTTCGAGCAAGCCCATTAACAGGCCGCGGTAGTAGTCGCGGGTTTGCTGGTAGAGTTTGCGCTGCGCCGGCTCGAGGTCGGTGTAGATGATGCGCTCGGTGCGCGGCGGCAGTTCGGGAGCGACCTGCTCTTTGGTGCGTCGCAGGATAAAGGGATAGATCATCCGGCGCAAAAGTTGAGCGGTGGGCTGAGAGGTCTCCTCGCGCCGTTCGATGGCTGAGGCGAATTCGCTCTTGAAATCGTCCAGACTGCCCAACAGGCGCGGGTTGAGAAAAGCAAACTGTGACCAGAGCTCATAGACGTTGTTCTCCACCGGCGTGCCAGTGAGACACAGGCGATGATCGGCTTGCAACAGGCGGGCAGCCTTGCTGCTTTGGGTGAGGGGGTTTTTGATGGCCTGCGATTCATCCAGGATGATGTAACTGAAACGATAAGTGCGCAGGAATTCGATATCGCGCAGCATCGTGCCGTAGGTGGTGAGGACGATGTCGTATTCTTCGAAATGCGCCGGTTCTTTCTTGCGCGTCTGCCCCAGGTATTGCAGAAAGCGCAGGCCCGGAGTGAAGCGTTCGCCCTCGCGCTGCCAGTTGACCAGCAGGCTCTTGGGGACAACCAGCAAGGCCGGGGTGGGAAGTTCGCCGCGCTCTTTGAGCGCTTGCAGGAAGGCCAGCGCCTGAACCGTCTTGCCCAGCCCCATGTCATCGGCCAGGATGCCGCCGAAGCCGTATTGGTGCAGGAAGTGCAGCCAGTCATAACCGGCTTTCTGGTAGGGGCGCAGTTCGCCGGTGAACCCCTGGGGCAGGGGCTGTTCGAGGATACGCTCAAAGGATTTCAGCCGCTCCCGTTTCTCGT
>JBMFPJ010000015.1:0-13578 GCA_049969175.1 Anaerolineae bacterium
GGCTTCCTGCGAGCCTGCCCGTTCGGCGTGGACGGTGCCAATGTTGGTGATCACCCCAATTTGGGGCAGGGCAATATCGCACAGGAAGGCGATTTCTCCCGGCACATAAAAGCCCATTTCCAGCACAGCGCGCTGATAGCCACTGCTCAGTCGCAAGATGGTCAGCGGCAGGCCAATTTCGTTGTTTAAATTGCCTGGGTTTTTCAGCGTGCGGTACCGCCGACTAAGTACTTCAGCAATGACTTCTTTGGTGGTGGATTTGCCCACACTGCCGGTAATGCCAATCACCCGTAAATCCAGTTTGCGACGCCAAAAGCGGGCAATTTGCTGCAAAGCCGAGAGACTGCTTTCCACCCGCAGGCAAAACGGTGGCTGCAGCGCGGCGAGCGCGGCCTCCTCCAATCCGTGGCGCACATCGAGGGTGGGAAGGGCGGCCATATCGCGTTGAATCAATGCAAAAGATGCCCCGCGGCGAAACGCTGCTTCGACAAAATCATGACCATCCGTCCGTTCACCGGGTAAGGCCACAAACAGCGAGCCGGGGATCGTCTGGCGCGAATCGATCGCGGCCTCGGTAATCACGGTTGTGGCTTTTTCCGGGCGGTGATGGGTCAGCGCTTCGAGAACATCGGCAAGTGTCAGCATATTTATCCTGCAGCAAAGTTGAGTGGTTCATGAAATTCGGCACCAAAAAATCCGTAATCTTTATCCTGCATTTGTCATTGCGAGGGCATTCTCCCCGAAGCAAGCTCCTGTTTTCTCAGGGTTTTGCCCACTCAGAGAAGATTGCCTCGCTGCCAAATTTTTCAAAGGAATTCCTCACATTCGTATCATTCGATGCGGAGTGGGTTATTCATTTTGCCGCGGTCTGCAAACGAATCTGATCGGGCGGCAGGCCCAGGGCCAGGATGGTTTTCTCGGCCACCTCTGCAAACACGGGGGCGGCCGTTTGCGATCCCCAAATGGAAGCGGAGGGCTTTTGCAGCCAGACATAAATCATAAATTTGGGGTCATCCACCGGCCCCCACCCAATGAACGAAGCATTGGTGGAGGTTTCATCATACCAGCCATATTTGGTGGGAATCTGCGCTGTTCCCGTCTTGCCTGCGATGCGATAGCCGGGCACCAGGGCGGCGGAAGATTCGTTTTCCAACGAAATGGCCAGCATCTCACTCAGCACGCGTGCCGTTTGCGCTGAAACCGGCGAACCGGCATACTGTGGGGGCACATTATACTGCCGACCCTCGCGCAAAAGGGCATACAAAACATGGGGTGTGACCATACGCCCGTCATTGGCCAGGGCAGATGCTGCCATGAGCATTTGTACGGGGGTGACGGCTACGCCCTGACCGAAAGCGTTTGTCCCCAAATCAACCGGATACCAATCCGCATCGCCTGGGACTTTGAGGCGGCCTCCTGCCTCCCCGGCCAGATCAATCCCTGTGGGGTGCCCCAACCCAAAGCGATTCATGTAGCCGTAGAATTTTTCCACGCCCATTTGGGTAGCCACCCAGGCCAGACACACGTTCAACGAGTGTTGCAAGCAGCCGATCATATCCTGCGGCCCCCACGCTTCCGAGTTCCAGTTGCGAATGGTTGCTCCGCCCACCATGATCGCACCTGTATCCAGGAAGGGAGTGTTTGGGGTCACCGTGCCGGTATCCAGGGCAGCGGCCATGGTGAGAATTTTGATCACCGAGCCGGGCTCGTAGGGCATACTGATCGCCGGGTTAAACTCGCTGGCGTTGTGATAGATTGTGCTGTAATTCCAGAATTGATTGAGATCCATGCGTGGCGTGGTGGCCATTGCCAGAATCTCACCACTGCGCGGATCCATGACCACAATCGCGCCCCCCTCAGCGCCGTATTTATCCAGAGCCTCATCCAGGATTTTTTCGGCATTGGCTTGCAGGGCGCGATGAATGGTCAAAATCAATGTTGTGCCATCGGGAACCTGAGGAATTTCCACGGCTTTGTTCGGGTCGGTGGGAACCAATACCTGCACTGGGTGACCAGCCAGCAAATCGTTGTATTTTTCTTCCACGCCAAAGTAGCCGCGCCCCTCGCGGTTGACGAAGCCCAAAATGTTGGCGGCCAGCGAACGTTCCGGGTAACTGCGCTGCGGATGTGACTGAAATTCCAGCCCGCTTAAACTACCAGAGCGTCCTTCGGGTGCCTGCTCATCCAGGGCGGTTTTGAGCTGTTGCAGGGCAATGGCTTTTTCGCTCTCTACATAATCGGCCAGTACCAGGTAACTGACCCCTTGCGGAGGATTCAGTAGCTGCTGATAGATCCGATTGTAGTCCAACCCCAACTGAGTGCTGACTGCCATGGCGATGGCGTTGGGGTCTTTTACCGCGGCGAGAGTTACACCTACTTCATAAACTGTTTTGTTACCAGCCAGCAAATGCCCGTTACGATCATAGATTTCCCCTCGCTCAGGATAAATGGTCTTCAATTCGCTGGCGTATTGATCGGCTTGCCGGCGAAAGAGAGCGGCTTCTTGGCTGTTTTGGATTCGTACCAGTTGGGCAAGAATCAAAAAAGCGACCAGGATGAGACCCGTGGTCAGCACGGTGATGCGCCTGGCGTATTGTTCCCTCATGGCAGGCCTCCACCCCCTGAAAGTTGCAGATGTTCGCCAAACCAATCGAGCAGGGATTGGGTATATTCTGGGGGGATGCGCGGAGCGCTTAAAACCGGGCGGGTCCCGGCGGAGAGAATGGCCGGTTGAGGTGGAACATAGCCAGGCACAACGACGTATTCAAGTTCACCTGGAGCGACCGGGTGAAAGCCCAGATCGTGTGCGCGTTGTTCCATGACGCTTACCGCAGTCAGTGCTGCCAGGTGTGTTTGCAGATCGGCGTTGGTGTGTTGGGTGGCACGAATGGCCGCGGTCAGGTCTTGAATTTGTCGGCCGGCGATGGCCGCGCGCGCGGACACATCCAGGTACAGAGCGGCGATCATGGCGAACGTCACCACGGCGAGCAAGATTCCCCCAATCCACTGGCGTTGCACTCGCCAGGGGGCTATTTTGTAAGCATGAACGAGATGGTGAACAGTTTGCAGGTTCATAATTTTTCGGCGATTCTCAACCTGGCACTGCGTGCTCGCGGATTTTGTTGAATTTCGGCCTCGTCTGGAGTGATAGGTTTACGAGTAAGGATTTCCAAGGTTGCTTTGCGTTCTACCGGATAAATGCGTTCGTAAGGTGGGTTGATTTGATCCTGGCTTTCTTGGCGGAAAAAATCTTTGACGATGCGATCTTCCAGGGAATGGAAAGAGATGATGGCCAGCCGTCCGCCCGGCTTCAACGCGGCGACGGCCTGAGGCAGGACACGTTCCAGGGCGGATAGCTCTTCGTTGACGGCAATGCGCAGGGCCTGGAAGGTGCGCGTGGCGGGGTGGATTCCGCCCTTGCGGGGGAGAACCGCCTCGATAACGGCGGCCAGCTGACGGGTCGTCTGAAGCGGTCGCGCCTGGACGATGGCGCGGGCGATCTGGCGGGCGAAGCGCTCCTCGCCGTAACGGAAGATCAAATCGGCCAGTTCGTCCTGCGAGAGGTTGTTGACCAGATCGGCGGCGGTGTGCGGGGCGGAGGGGCCAAAGCGCATGTCCAATGGCCCATCGCGGAGGAAGGAAAAACCGCGTTCGGGGCGGTCGAACTGCATGGAGGAGGCACCCAGATCGAGCAGGATGCCATCTACCTGGTCCCAGCCGAGGGCGGCCAGTTGAAGCGAGAGGGTTTCATAGGAGGCCTGGACCAGATGGAGGCGCGGTTGGTAAGGAGCCAAGGTCTCACCAGCCAGCGCCAGCGCTTGTGGGTCAACGTCCAGTCCCAGCAATTGCCCCTCTGGTGCGCAGGCCTCCAGAATCCCGCGGGCGTGCATGCCCGCTCCCACTGTTCCATCTACGTATCGCCCTGGGCTCTTGGGTTGCAGTGCGTGTATAATCTCTTTGTAAAGTACGGGTTGATGCGGCAGGTTGTTCATGGCAGGATGGCGACGGAATATTTGCCGACGCGAGTCTATTCTGAACTTTTTCTGGATAGATCGAGCGTTGCGAAGCGCTGATCGTTGGCCTCGGTGTCTTGCAATTGTGCCATCTGCTCGTTCCAGTGTTCGGGCGACCAGATTTCAAAGTAATCGCCTTGCCCGGCAACGATGGCTTCGCCGTTCAGATGGATGAATTCTCGCAGGTTGCCAGGAAGGAGGATACGCCCCACTTTATCCACCTCGACGGGATAGGCATTGGAAAGGATGAGGCGACGCAAGAGGCGGGCGGTGGGGTCGGCCAGATTCATGGCATTGATGCGGCGATAGACTTCTTCGAAGTAGGAGGTGGTCATCACCATCAGGCAGTTGTCGAAGCCGTGGGTGATGTAGGCGCCGCCGCTCAACATCTCACGATAGCGCGCCGGAATCATCAGGCGGCCTTTCTCGTCAATGGTGTGCTGATACTGGCCTAAGAACATTTGTGCTATTTTCCCTTTTAATTGGCGAACGCCGGGGCATCCGGCGTCCTCCACTTTCTACCACTTTTTCCCACATTATACAGAATCCGTGGGGAAAAAGCAAGTAGTACTTTCGGATGTTCAGGCATGGGTTCGGACAGGATCGTGTGGGACAGCCTTTCGAGGCTGTCCAGGAGCTCGATGGAGTGAGGAGAGGTCTAAAATTTGTTTTGCTCTGTTGCAATCATCAAGATCAAGCTGCTTTCCGATGTCATGGCATGGGACAACTTAATGAGTTGTCCCCACAGTATCGTCGATTTTCAGGCGGCGAAGCCATCTTCGCGCACATCCGGGGGACGGCTTCGGTGGCCTTTTTGGCCGCCTCGCAATGACATAGTCAGGTGTTTGCGACAAAGCGATTTTGTTTCAACTTTGACAGGATGATATGTACTCGTATTCTTTTCTTGATTCACCGCGCTGGAGCGATTACGCTTTGCTGGATAGCGGGAATGGTTGGAAGCTGGAGCGCTTTGGGAAGTATGTCTTTATCCGCCCGGAGGCGCAGGCAATGTGGCAACGTTCACTTTCGGAAAGAGAATGGGCGGCGGCCCATGCGGTATTTCGTCCCACGGCGGAAGAAAGCGGTGGGCATTGGGAATTTAAAAAGCCAGTGGCAGAAAAATGGGCAATGACCTACCCTTTGCCATTGCCCTTTGCCCCTGACGGAATTCAGCCTTTGCGGTTTTGGGCGATGACCACGCCAGGGCGTCACCTGGGCGTATTCCCCGAGGGCGCCGCCCATTGGGATTGGTTCAGCGGACTGATCGCCCAGCAAGCACAATTGCCGCAGGCGCGTTCGCTCAATGTGTTGAATTTGTTCGGCTATACCGGCCTGGCGACTCTGGCTGCGGCGGCTGCCGGGGCAAAGGTGGCTCATGTGGACGCCTCGAAAAAGGCAGTGGCCTGGGCACGCGAAAATCAGGCGCTTTCCGGGCTGGCTGAAAAACCCATCCGCTGGTTGGTGGATGATGCCTTGAAGTTCGTCCAACGCGAAGGCCGCCGGGGGAACAAATATGATGGTCTCATTCTCGATCCGCCCAAGTTTGGACGCGGTCCGAAGGGGGAGGTCTGGGAGGTCTATAAAGCCCTGCCCGATTTGTTGGCGGCTTGCCGGCAATGCCTGAGTGAGCGTCCGTTGTTTGTGGTGGTGACAGTCTATGCGGTGCGGGCTTCGGCCATCCACCTGGCGCAGGTGCTATCAGAAATGCTGGCTGATTTTGGTGGGAAGATCGAGGACGGAGAGCTGGTCACGCGCGAGCAGAGCGCCGGGCGACTGTTATCGCAGGCGGTGTTTGCCCGCTGGCAGGCTGGTCATTAGAAATGATGCAGTGGCGCCTCGAGCCACGAAGAGCCACGCTGATGCTCGCCCCAAGCGCAATCTCCTGTTTCAACGAACAAATCTGGCATTTGGGAGATTGCTTCGTCGTAGCGCTTAGGCGCCATTCTTCATAATGACATGCCTGAATAGATACATTCCAGATTTTATTGAGTGAGGAGATGGACAATGCCTCTGGATGCTTTCCTGCTTCAACAGGCGTTCCGTGAGCGCTTTGGTGCGGACCCCGAATGGGTGGTCCGTGCTCCGGGGCGAGTGAATTTGATCGGCGAACATACTGACTATAACGAGGGTTTTGTGTTGCCCATGGCGATTGATCGCGCCATCTGGATTGCGCTACGCGCCCGGACGGATCGTACCGTGCGCCTCTACTCGCTGGATTTTGGGCAGGAGGTCTCTTTTTCGCTGGATTCTCTACAAAAGGGAGAGGGCTGGGTTGAATATCTCAAAGGGGTGGCGCATGTGCTGGAGAGACAGGGCAGGGCGTTTCAGCTGCGCGGCTGGGAAGGTGTGCTGAGCGGCGATGTGCCCCGCGGGGCTGGCCTTTCTTCCTCGGCGGCCTTGGAGCTAGCCGCGGCGCGCGCCTTTGCTGCCGTGAGTCAGATAGCGTGGCGGCCCGAGGAAATGGCCCGCCTGGCTCAGCAGGCTGAGAATGAATGGGTGGGTGTGCAATGCGGCATTATGGATCAGATGGCCGTGGCGGCCTCCCAGGCTGGCCATGCTTTGTTTTTGGATTGTCGCACGCTGGAATATCAACACATTTCGTTGCCGGCCGGTGTGGTGGTGGTGGTGCTGGATACCTCTACACGGCGTGGTCTGGTGGCCTCGGCATACAATGAACGTCGCTACCAGTGTGAACAGGCAGCACGTTTTTTGGGGGTGAAGGCATTGCGCGATGTCACCCTGGAATGGCTGGAAAAAAGGCTGGTGGATTTAAATGCAACGGTGGTCAAACGCGCCCGCCATGTGGTCAGTGAAAATCAGCGGGTGCTGGAGGCGATTGCCGCCATGCAATCTGGCGATGTGCAACGACTGGGAGAACTTTTCAACGAAAGTCACGCCAGTTTACGCGATGATTTTGAGGTGACCAATGACGCCCTCAATCTCATGGTCAGCTGTGCCCAAGGTCACCCCGCCTGTTGGGGGGCGCGTATGACCGGGGCGGGCTTCGGCGGTTGCGCCGTTGCGCTGGTGCGGCAGGATTCGACCGAAGCGTTTGCTCAGGCCGTTCGGGCAGCCTACCGCCAAAAGTCCGGCCTTGAAGCGAGCGTGTACGTGTGCCAGGCCAGTCAGGGGGCGAGCATCGTTTTCCCGGCCGCGGCTCAAGCGTAGGCGATTTCCACCTTCTTCTTTTGCTCAGCCACCTGTAGCTTTCGTTCTTGCTGATGTTTCAGCGCGGTGCGGATGATCAGCTTGAGAAATTTGTGATGATCGATGGGGTCATTCAGCAGGGAAAAGTCAGCGGAACCCGGTTCGGAGGGGGGGTAGAAGACGCCACAATTGGGATTGATTTCGAGCATGTAGATGGTGCCGCTGGCATCCATGCGGTAATCGCAACGGGCGTAGCCGTTGCCGTTCATTGCCTGGAATAGCCGCGTGGTTTGTTCGCGCAGGGTGCGCTCGATGTTCGGGTCGCTCACCGGCACAGCCGACATTTTGTCGTAGTCCACCCATTTCATGTCGTAATGCTTGAACGATTCGCCGGGGGGAAAGATGAATTCGATGGGTTTGAAGGTGAGGGGCTGGGCAGGGGTATCGGGATTTTCGGCGATCAGGCAGGTGAATTCGCGGCCTTCGATGAACTCCTCGACCAGGGCGCGGCCAAACACAGCCAGGGTCGCTTCCACCTGGACTTTGAGCTGGTCGGCGTTCTCGACGCGTGATTCGCGGCGGATGCCGATGCTGGCGTAGCCGTGGGGTGGTTTGACCAGCAAGGGGAAGTGTAATTTGTGCAGGGCTTTTCCGATTTCGGCTGGTTTGCGGATAAATACCGAACCAGGGATGGGAACGCCAGCGCGGCGAGCAGCGCTTTTCATCTCTTCGCGTGTGGGGTCGAAGAAGCGTGAATCGGCGCCGGTGAAGGCCGCGCCCAATTTTTCCATGGCCTTTACCAGCCCAATGCCAGAGAGAGGATCATCGGGGGTGCCATCGCACAGGTTGATGAAGACATCTACCCCTTCTTCCATTAGGGCGCGGATTTGCCCTTCGACATTTTCTGGTTGGACCAGATAATGCTTCCATTTGTATCCGCTCATATGGGGAGAAGGATCATAGGGAGGATCGTTTTCGTCAGGTACACTGGTTAACACGCAGAGATACATGGGATGTGCCTTTTCTGCATAACATGCGGGTGGAATGCGCCTCAGAGAAAAATGACTTTCTCAATGCGCGAAAACGCGCCTGCTTTCCCTGCGCTGGAATCAAGCATTTTGTTGAAAGTCAGGCGCGCGTGCATATTTGCATTGTATCTTTTTGTGAGTTTATGTAAAGGTTTTTTGAGTTTTCTTTATCTAAAGTTTTTTGCTTTGTGATTTTAACGTTCTTAACTTTTTTAAGGAATTTAACGCTCCTGGTTTGCTTATTGGTTCTGTACTTTCGCCAGTTTTGTGACCCCCATGTCTGGCGGTTGGAGCAACAGAAAAGCGCTAAATATGACGACCTGTTTCTTGAAAATTGCGCATAAATTATGATTGAACTGCAAACACGTCATTTGAGCGTAGAGCTCAGCGTACTCCATCCCCCCTCGGAGAGACGAAAGTTGCGCCGTATCCGTTGAAGAACGGTGTAGGGGTGGAGGAATCCTTGCGATTCGTGTTTCGAGATCTTGCCGAACTGGAAGGCTTTACCCGACCATGAGTTTGGGCCGATATTGCAATGCTTCGGCCAGATGGGCGGGCTGGATGTTTTCGCTACTGGCCAGGTCGGCGATGGTGCGCGCCAGTTTGAGCACACGATGGTAGCTGCGGGCGGAAAGGTTCATTTGGGCCATGGCGGCGCGCATGAGTTTTTCGCCGTTTTCATCCAGGCGACAAAACTGGCGAATTTCGCTCAGGCGCATATCGGCGTTGCACATTACTTCGCTAATGTTGTTTTTGGCAAAGCGCTGACGTTGAATCTCGCGGGCTGCCTGAACCCGGGCGCGAATCACGGCGGAGGGTTCGCCCATGCGTTCGGTGCTCAGTTTTTCGTAGTCCACGCGGGGGACTTCGATGTGGATGTCAATGCGATCGAGCAAGGGGCCGGAGATGCGCTTCTGGTATTTGGTCACGGTGGCGGGGGCGCAGGTACAGGCTTTGACCGGATCGCCATAGTAGCCACAGGGGCAGGGGTTCATGGCGGCGACCAGTTGAAAATTGGCGTGGAAGGTGAGTGATCCCTGGGCGCGGCTGATGGTGACCACTTTGTCTTCCATGGGCTGACGCAATACTTCCAGCACCCGGGTGCCAAATTCGGGCAATTCGTCTAAAAAGAGCACGCCGCGGTGAGCCAGTGAGATTTCGCCAGGGCCGGGGATGTTGCCCCCGCCGACCAGGCCAGCATGGCTGATGGTGTGGTGCGGGGCGCGGAAAGGACGTTGGCGGATGAGCGGGGTGCCCGGCGGAAGTTGATCGGCTACCGAGTAGATTTTGGTCACTTCGAGGGATTCTTCCAGCGTCATCTCCGGCAGGATGCCGGGCAGGGCGCGCGCTAAAAGGGTTTTCCCTGCCCCCGGGCTGCCGACCATGAGCAAGTTGTGTCCGCCGGCTGCGGCTACTTCGAGGGCGCGTTTGACGTGCTCTTGGCCTTTGATCTCGGCAAAATCGGTGGGGGTGAAGATGGGAGCGCTCTCTTCACGGGAGCGTTGATAAGGCTCAATGGAGCGGCGTCCCGCCAGATGGTCGTAGAGAGCCGCCAGTGTGCGAACGGGGATCACTTCCAGGTCGGGGATCAGGGCGGCTTCGGCTGCGTCGGCTTCGGGGACGATGATCCGCTTGAAGCCCTGGGCGCGGGCGGTCGCCGCCATGGGAAGTACGCCGCGGGCGTGGCGGACGCTGCCATCGAGAGAGAGTTCGCCAACGACAAGGGTTTCTGCGAGGGAAGTGATGGGGAGGTAGCCCGCCAGGACGATGACGCCGAGGGCGATGGGCAGGTCGTAAGCCGGACCTTCTTTGCGCACCGAGGCGGGAGCCAGATTGACGACCACGCGTTTGCGCGGAAAGGGCAGGCCCGTGTTGCGGATGGCGGTTTGGACACGTTCGCGGCTTTCTTGCACGGCGGCATCGGGCAGGCCGACGATGGTCATGCCTCCCAGGCCGGCGGTGTAATCTACCTCGACTTCGACAATGACGCCATCCAGGCCGATAACTGCGCAGGAGTAGATGCGAGCAAGCATGATGTTCCTGGTTGATGGAAGATGTATCCCCCAACAGTACTATTTGCAGGGGGAACGATGCAAGGAAATTGATAACATGACTGGATGAAAAAGTGTTTATAATGAGAAAGACAATAGTCAGCCCTGCGGTTGGGGCGGGATGCCTTCGTTTTTGCCATTTTACCTGAAATGTTTGAGGTATCCCATGATAAAAATGTCAGGTGTAATCCTTCCTGGCAGGGATGTAGAGGAGGCCTTTTGGCCCGTCCTGGACAGCCTGGCTGTTTCCTGGCAAGATGTATCTATTCAGGCATATCATTGCGAGGAGCATTCTCTGCGATAGCATCCCCTTGGGAGACGAAGCCATCTTCCAAATGTTAGATTTGCTCGTTGGAACAGGAGATTGCTTCCCTCACGCTGCGCTCGGGGCAGGCGCTTCGCTCGCAATGACATTTGTTTTTTCTCTATGGCTGAACAGTTACAGCAAGATAATGAAAGGAGTAAAGATGTCCAGATTGTTCTTTCAAAAATTATTGACGGCTGCTTTTTTGCTGGCTTTATGGATGACCTCGGCGCAGCCGACGCTTCTGGTGAGGGCAAGTGCTGTTGAGGAGTTGCCGACGAATGCAGATTATGTTCCCGGCGAATTAATTGTGGGGTTTGAAAAGGGGAACGGGTTACGTCCTACTCAGGAAAGGATGGCCAGCCTGGCAAGTATGGCGCACAATTGGAATGCTTCGCTGGTCAGCACGGCGGTGGATGGCTCTTTTGCTTTGTTGCGCTTCAAGAGCGATGCCGATCTGCAAGCGCAGATGTCTGCCGTGGCCAGCCTGCCGGGGGTGGCTTATGTGGAACGCAATGGGATTATTCGCCTGGCAGATATGGGTGAGGGGGATGCATCTGGGCAAAGTGTGGCGCCATCTTCCCTGTCGAGTTCTGCACCGCTGCCGGGGCTTTATCAGCCGGATGATGAATGGGTGGGGGAGCAATGGTATTTGGAAAAGATCATGTATCATCTGGCGCCGGACCCGGTGAACACCGATGTCCCGTGTATTGTGATCATTGATAGCGGTGTAGATTACACTCATCCCGACTTGGCGGGGAAGGTGTTTCTTGGTCGCGATACGTATAGTGGGGATGACGATCCGAAGGATGAAAATGGGCATGGTACCCAGGTAGCCGGTGTGGCTGCAGCTGTTACTGGGAATGCACAGGGGATTGCCGGGGTTTCGCCATTTAGCAATATCCTGGCGGTGCGCGTTTTGGGTCCAACCGGAACCGGTACATTTGCTCAGGTTGCGCAGGGAATTGCTTGGGCGAATAGCACTGCAACTGCCAGTTTGTGTGGTGGGCAGGAACCGAAGATTTACAACATCAGCTGGGGAACCACAACGAATAGCCTGGCGATTGCTAATGCGATTGCCGACGCCAAAAACATGGGGCGCCTGGTGGTCGCTGCAGCGGGTGCAAGTAATACCTCGCAAAAATTCTATCCGGCGGCCGATCCGAACGTGATGGGGGTGGCTGCTACGGAAAACAACGATCGGCGTATGAACAATTCTAATTTCGGCACAACCACTTCTCCCTGGATATCTATTGCGGCGCCGGGCGATAACATTCTGACGACTGTAATGGGGAATCGCTATGAAGCCAGAAACGGAACCGTGCTTGCCGCGCCTATGGTGGCTGGAGCCGCAGCGCGGGTTTGGGCGCAGTATCCAACGTGGACTGCTGCTCAGGTCTGGCAACAGCTGATTAATACAGGTGACCCGACCGCCGGTTTTCCGGCGCCACTCAAGCGGATTAATCTATTGAGGGCATTGGGCGGAAATGCCACGCCCACCATTCAAGGCCAAATTTTTGATGCCAGCCTTGCGGCACCGATGCCAGGGGCAACGGTCACTGTGAATCAAAGCAATACCGTGTATTGCACAGTTACCACCAATTCCTATGGTTTTTATTCATGCGCCTTGCCGGCCACAGGAACGTACACCGTGCAGGTTGAAAAGAGCGGTTATATCACGGATAGCCGTGCCTTCACTGTGAACCCGCGTCGTTTTAATGCCCATATTGCCATGAGCCCTACGACCCCGTCCACTGGAGACTGGAGTGTGGTGGCGTTGTGGCGAGGCTACCAGCCGCAGGGTACGGTGATTGGCAAGGAATTTGATTTGTGGATTGTGCGCGCCGGTGGTGGAACATGCTATTCCACATATAATGGGGCGAGTTCCAATCTCCTCGTGACCGTTGGGGAAAATTCCTTCTTGAAAGGCCAGGCTGAAAATATCCAAATTTATAAGGCCTACAATGGGGTGGCCCAGGTTTGGGTGGCTCTCTATGACGGTGGCTATTGGCCTGCATCCTCTCGTCTGACCGGTTCTGAGCTGAGCGTGGCAATTTATAAGAACAACACGCGGGTCGCCCTGTTGACTGCGCCTACCCTGCCAACGACGACCACGGCGGACATCTGGTATGTGGGCGATATTAATACTGTTACTGGTGTCTGGACAAAGCGAAACCGAATTCTTACCAATGCCACGGATCCGGCTTGCATCAAATCTCCAACACCCTAGCCGGCAGGGATCTCATCATTGCATTTGCTGATTTTGTGCAGCGACCGTCACATCTGGCGGTCGCTGTATTTTGGGGTGGGTTTGCATCAGAATCTGAGGAAAGGGGATGGCAAAGCGGATGAAAAACTGAGTATAAGTGCTCTCAGGAATCTATCCCAACCGCAAAGATTCTGTGGGGACGGCTCATTGAGTTGTCCCTCTTTGGCTGCGGCTGAAGGCCGCGCTATGCTATAATACAAGCCGTTTTGGCTGAAAAGGAGTAATGGATGATGAGTGATACCCGACTTTACGAGGATGATCTCGATTTACGCAAAATTACTTTGACACTTTGGCGCTATCGCTATCTCTTAATCGTGACCACTTTGCTGGCTGCTCTGGCGGCTTATGCTCTCAGCATTTGGGTGCTGCCCAAAAAATATCAGGCAGTGGCGTATGTAACCGTAGTCACACCCAGCGTTCAGTACACGACTGCAGGAGGTTTGGGAATTATCCCTCCTCAGCCGGATATACGCCCCTTGCCTGAAATTGCCCAGTCTAAGACGATTTTGGAGCAGGTGAAAGCGGATGCGCGGCTGACCTCTTTCTTGCCCAAAAATGCCGCTGGTTGGATTCCGGATACGCAGGTTTACACTGTTGGGGATACGCTGCTGCGCTTCCAGGTGACTGACACCAATCCAAAAAGAGCCGCGATGTTTGTCAACATTTGGGCAGAGAAAACGGCGGATTGGGTTGAGATGAATTATGGAACCGGCGAGTTCGCGGCGAATCTGGATAATCAAATTCAACAGGCGAAGCAGGCGTATGC
>JBMFPJ010000016.1:0-13102 GCA_049969175.1 Anaerolineae bacterium
CTTGTTTCAGGCTCAATTCACCGCGGGAGGCCAGCGAAAACATGATCAAGTCTTCTATCAGGTTCTCCAGGCGCGCGGCGGCACGCTGGCTGACCTGCAAGGCATGGCGCTGTTCTGGGGTAAGCGGCCCAAGCGATTCGCTCACCAGTAATTCCAGGTAGCCAATGATGTGAGTGAGTGGGGTGCGCAGCTCATGCGAGATATTGGAGACAAAATTGGCCTTCAGCTGGCTCAGTTCTGAAAGGCGCTCCAGCGCGGCTTGCAGCTCCGCGGTGCGCTCCTGCACGCGCCGTTCCAAATTACGGTTGGCCGCCTGAAGGGCCGCTCGCAGTTGGAGAATCTGCTCGGTGATGGCTTGCTCCAGAGTGTCTCGATCCAGTAAATTCAGTTCCAACAAGGCCTGTCCTAAAAGACAGGTTTTCCCCATTGCAATTTGCTCTTGCTGATAGGCCAGGGCTTTTTGTAACTCAGCTGCGCTGATGTGGCCACGGCGCACCAGGTAATCGCCCAGGCGCGGGACCAGCATTTCTGGGGTGAGACGTGCGGGTTGGTTCATCAGGGCATCCTCCTCCATACCCATTCGCCACCGATCATCGTCGCCAGCGGGCGCATGGTTAAAAATGCTTCTGGAGGAACATTGAAGGGATTGTGCTCCAACACGATTAAATCTGCCAGAAAGCCGGGAGCCAGGCGCCCCAGGCGCTCTTCCAGGTGAGCGGCATAAGCCGCGCCCAGGGTATAAGCCTGTAAGGCCTCTTCCAAAGATAACCTTTGGGCCGGGTACCAGCCCTGGGGGCCGGGTGCGCCCGCCGCCCGTCGCCGCGTGAGCGCAGCGTGAAGGCCCAAAAAGGGGTTGGGCGATTCGACCGGGGCATCCGAGCCGAAAGCAAGAATCGCTCCGTTTGCCAGTTGCGTGCGCCAGGCATAGGCCAGAGCACAGCGTTCCCCCCAGTAGCGGTCGGCCATTTCCATATCCGAGGTGGCATGGATGGGCTGCATGGAAGCAATGACGTTCAATTGCGCCAGGCGCGCGGCGTCGTCGGGATGCAGGATTTGCACATGTTCAATCCGATGACGCAAGGCGGGCAGGCCCCGCTCTTTTTCATAGCGCCGCAGATGTTCAAAGGCATTCAGCACTTCGTGATTGGCGCGGTCACCAATAGCATGGACCGCCATGCTCAGGCCCACCTGGGCCGCCTGCCGACCATGCTCGAACAGTTCTTCGGCATCCATGTTGAGGATGCCGCGATTTTCCGGCTCATTCAAATAGGGCTGGAACATGGCCGCAGTGCGCGGGCCAAGAGCGCCATCCATGAAGGCCTTGACGGAGCCAATGCGCAGCCAGTCATCTCCAAAGCCACTGCGTAAGCCGAGTTCCACCGCGTGAGGCAGGAGCTCAAGGGGGATGTTTTTGACCACGCGCAATTTGAGCCGGCCGGCCTGATGCAGTTGTTGCAGGGCCAGGAAGGCATCGCGCCGGTCAAAATCGTGCACGCCGGTCAGCCCCATTTGCCATAAGGCAGTTTGCGCCTGCTCGATGGCAGTGGCAATGGCATCGGTGGCTGGGTCGGGAATCCGCTCAGAGACCAGGCTCATGGCCGATTCCAGCAAAATGCCGGTTGGGTTGCCCTGCTCATCGCGCTGAATTTGCCCATTGGGCGGATCGGGGGTGCTGGCGGTAATTCCCGCCAGGCGCAACGCGGCGGAATTGACCCAGGCAGCATGTAATGATTTGGCTGTCAGGTAAACGGGGGTCTCTGGTGCGATGCGATCCAGGTCAGCAGCGGAGGGCCAGTTGGACCAGGCATTTTGATTCCAGCCATGCCCCAACAGCCACTCTCCGGGGCGCAAGGTGCGAGCACGCTCCGCCAGGTGTTGCAGACATTCTTCCAATGTGTTGGTTTCGCAATCTACTTTTTGCAGGCTGAGGGCATAATGCTTGAGGTGTAAATGGGCATCGGTCAGGCCGGGGAAAACAAAATTCCCTTGCAGGTTGATTTTTTCTGTGCGGGCGTCAACCTGGGCCAATAAAGTTTCGTCCTCCCCCACCGCCAACACCCGCTCGCCCTCGATGAGCAGTGCTGAAGCCCAGGGTTGCGAGGGGAATTGGGTGTAAATGTTTCCGTTGTAGAGGAGTTTCATTGTCAGAGCAGTTTTCCTAATAAAGCATCCAGTTCTTCATCGGAGTAATAATGGATGGTGATGGTGCCACCTTTTTTGCCGTGCCGCAAAGTGACTTTGGTGCCCAGGCTGGAGCGCAGGCGTTGTTCCAGTTCGCTCACCTCGGGACTTTGGGCAGGCTTCTGCTTTGAGGCGGGTTTCTCTCCGGCCAGTTTGCGCGCCAGTTGTTCCGTCTGCCGCACGCTGAGATCGAGGTGGATGACGGTTTGCAAGGCGGCTTCCTGGGCACGCAAGGAAGATAATGCCAGCAAGGCGCGGGCATGTCCTTCGCTGATTTTGCCATCCACCAGGGCTTGCTTGACGGCGGGAGCAGCCTCCAGCAGGCGCAGGGTGTTGGTCACGGCCACCCGGCTTTTGCCCAAACGAGCAGCCACGGCCTCATGAGAAAGGCCAAATTCGTCAATCAGGTGACGGAAGGCTTCGGCTTCTTCGAGGGGGTTCAAGTCGGCGCGCTGAACATTTTCGATGAGCGCCAGTTCCAACAATTGCTGGTCGGTGGCATGGCGAATCACCACCGGCACGGTACGCAGTCCAGCCTTACGCGCCGCTTCCAGGCGGCGTTCGCCGGCGATCAGCACGTAACTGCCATCTTCCCCCGGCGAAACGACCAGGGGCTGCAAGATGCCATGCTCGCGAATGGAGGCAGCCAGTTCCTCCAGCTCCTGGGCGTTGAACTGGACGCGAGGCTGGCGCGGGTTGCGCCGAATGTTCTCCACGGGCACCTGTGTCACCCCATCGGCTGGCTGCGATCCACCCGGGATGAGAGCATCCAAGCCTTTGCCAAGACCAGAACGTGAGGGCATGAAATCTCCTGTGGAAGGGCAATATCTGTACGGTCTGAATTTCTCAGGTCAGCTGGCGGCGGGCAGGGGAAGGCCATCGCCCATCAGCAATTCTTTGGCCAGCGCTTCGTAGGCTTGTGCCCCCGAGGAGCGCGGCGCATAGAACGAAATAGGCAAGCCATACGAAGGCGCTTCTGCCAGGCGCACGCTGCGCGGTACCACGCTTTTGAAAACCTGTTCGGGAAAATGGCGCTTGACTTCGGCGACCACGTCGGTGGCGAGATTCGTCCGGGGGTCGAACATCGTCAGCACCACACCGCGCACCCGCAGGTCCGGGAAAAGAGCCGAGCGGACGCGTTGAATCGTTTGGGTGAGCTGACCGAGTCCCTCCAGGGCGAGGTATTCGCATTGCACGGGGATGATTAATCCATCTTTGGCCGCCACCAGCCCATTGACGGTGAGCAGGCCCAAGGAGGGCGGACAATCAATCAAAATGTAATCGTAGCGACCATCCAGGTAAGTAAGGGCTTTTTTCAGGCGAGATTCGCGCGCCAGCTCATTGACCAATTCCACCTCGGCACCCGCCAGGGCGGGCGAGGAGGGCAAAAGCGACATTTTCAGCCGCTCGTTGTACAGGATGCTGGCCGCCGGCGGGGCAGCGTTGATCAGCGCCTCGTAGGTTCCGCTTTGCACCTGGCGTTTGTCCACTCCCAGGCAAGAAGTGGCATTGGCCTGTGGATCGAGATCTACGACCAGAACGCGCTGACCCATTTGCGCCAGGTAGGCGCCCAGGTTGATGGCAGTGGTCGTTTTGCCTACTCCGCCTTTTTGATTGACCAGCGTGTAAATACGGGTCACAACAGAACCTCCATCAGGCATTCTTGAATTTCTGCAGCCGTGGGAATCCCCTCCAGGCCGCGGCGAGTTACCGAGCGTGCCGCCAGTTGAGTGGCAAAGCGAGCCGCTTCCCAGGGATCGCGCGTGGTGTAGAGACGGATGAAAAAGGCCGCGGCGAAAATATCTCCCGCACCGGTAGCATCCACCTCTTCCACCAGCGGGGCGCGGAAACGACGCCGGTCGCCGTGCCAGTAGAGCACACAACCGGCCGCGCCTTCCGTCACCGCCAGCAGGCGGACATGATGTGCCATCCATTCGATTTGCTCTTCATCATTGCCCACATCCTCGCGGCTGATGACGGCAGCGCCCACCTGGGGCAAAATGGTTTCGGCCGCCCGCCATTCACAGGGCTGGACCTGTCCATTTTCATCCCAGGTGCGTAGCCAGCCTTGCGGTGTCAGACCAATTAACGAAGCAGAAAAAGAGGGCGGGACTTCGGCAGGCACTTCTTGCGCCACCGGGCCGAGGTGTAAAATCTCCGCCTTACGCCAGGCGGGCGGGACCAGGTCGAAAGAAAGGGGGGTGGCGCGTTGATGTAACACCTGGCGGCGTCCGTGCGGAGTCATGATATTTTCAAACGTCGTGGTGTGTTCAGAGGGGGCAGCAATCAGCGGGATGCCCTCCAGGGCGGCAAGGAGAACATCGTCTGCGACGGCAGTCACCACGCCGACGCGCAAGCCAAGCGCACGAGCCGTCAGCGCCGAATACGCCGCCGTGCCCCCCAACCGTTGCCCGTATGGCGTCAGGTCTGCGGTCAGATGCCCAAGCACCAGATAATCTACAGGCTCCAGGGTCATCAAATCCAACATAAGCAAATTATACCTTGAGTAGCGGCATGGCTTTCTCAAAGTCGCGATAGAAATTTTCACTTTCGAAGCGTTTTTCCGCCTGATTCGTCTGATTGCACAACCGTTGTGCGAGAGCCAGGGAAAAATAAAAAAACCTCCAAAGTCGGCAAACTTCGGAGGCCTGTAAGAAAACGAATCCACTACTTTTCCTGCTTGGGAACGATGGTCACCTTGCGGTAAGGTTCCTCCCCCACGCTTTCGGTCGTCACGGCGGGGTGATCACGCAATTCCAGGTGGATGATGCGGCGTTCGGCGGCGGGCATCGGCTCCAGGCTGGCGCGGCGCCCGGTTTTGACCACCTGGTCGGCTACCCGTCGGGCCAGTTGACGTAGCTGACGCTCACGGCGACTACGATAGCCTTCCACATCAATCACCAGTTGCACCCATTGCTGGGTAATCTTCCCCACAATCAGCGAAGCGATGTATTGAAAAGCGTTCAAAACTTCGGCATGACGACCGATCAAAGCCCCCAGGTCCTCGCCACGAATATCCACGTTCACCACACGCCGGCTCTCACTCGACGAAGCATCAAAATGAGCAGAGACCTGGGCTCTCATGCGCAAGAAATGCAACAATTTAGAAACGACATCTTCGGTAATGTTGAGCAAAGGATCGTTCTCATCAGCGGGTGCGGCTGGCTGCGGCACGGGCTGCGCTTCGCTGCCGGACGAGGAGGTGGGTTCCGTTTCCGGAGCGATCACCCCGCCCAGCGGGTTTACCGTTAAACGCACCCGCACCTGACGTCCCCCCAGACCGAACAATCCCTTCGAGCCTGCATCCAGCACCTCAACCGTGACGGCCTCGCGCGGCAGGCCCAATTGGGCCAATCCCTGGGCTAAGGCCTGCTCCACTGATGGGGCAATAATTTCAAGCGTCGTCCGCTCATTCATAGAGCCTCCCTATTCAGGATTTTTTACTGCCCGGCAGCAAGTTGCGCCAGTTGGCTTTTCCCATCAGAGCATATTGCAGAATACCCAAAAGGTTGCTGGTGATGAAGTAAACCGAAAGACCCGAGGCAAAAGTCAGGGCAAAATAGCCAAGCAACAAAGGCATGTAAATGGACATCATGCCGCTCATCGCCGCGGTCTGATCACCGGGGTTGGAGGAAGTCGGCATGGTCAACTTCGTCTGCAGGTAGGTGGTGAGCGCCACGATGATCGCCAGCGTGGGCAAAGCAAAGCCAAAGACCTGGATCGATTCTGGCCGGCCCAAATCCATCCACAAAAATTGATTGTTAAGTGGGATCAATTTTTCTACACTGAGGAAGGGATAGACAATGCGGCTCAGGCGCAGCAGGTCAAGCGGTGTAGAGGCCAGGGCACGCAAAATGCTCTGATACAGGCCAATAATGATCGGAAATTGAATCAAAGTGGGCAAACAGGAAGCAAATGGGCTGATGCCCCGTTCCTGGTAAATTCGCATTTGTTCCTGCGCCAGTTTTTCACGATCTTTGGCGTATTTCTTTTGAATCGCCTGCCATTCCTTGTCATTTTGCAATTCCTGCATGGCCTGAGCACCCTTCATCTGCTGAGCGTTCAGCGGCCAAGTAATGGCACGAATGAGGATGGTAAACAGGATGATCGCAACGCCAAAGTTGTGGCCGACCAGGTCATAAATCCACAACAGGAGGTTGGTCATCGGTTGAATAATCAAAAGCGTCCAGATATCCATTCTAAATCTTTCCTCGTTTAGCGCGCCGGCGTAAATTTCCAGATTTCTCTGCCGTCCCCATCCAGGGCAGCCAGAGTAAACTGAGCCTGAAAAGGCGCCACCAGAATCATCTCACCACTGATAACGGGTGTGGTGTAAATTTTTCCACCCGAAACATAAGGGCGTGGCCAGGCCTCTTTGCCCTGGCGATCAAAAGCAAAGACCGAGCCTTCTTCAGTAGCAACGATAATTTTATCCTGAAACAGCACCGGACTGGCTGTGATCGGGCCATCGGGTTTGATAGTGGTCCAATTTTGAGCCGCGGAGTTCACATTGACAGAATACAGGTTCCCGTTGAGATCAGCAAAATAGAGCGTGTCATCGAGAAGGGCTGGGGCACCCCACAACCAACCTTCAGCCTGCGCCAGGGTTCGCATCTGCCCATCGGGGGTGACCAGCTCCATTTTTGCCGCCAGTGAGCCAACGAAAACGCCTTGAGGACCGAGCGTCAGGCCATCGGCGACGGCGCCACCAATGTCAATCGTTTTCAGGATATTTCTGCTGGTGGGATCAATAATGTGCAAATGATGATCGAGTGAAGCCACATACAGGTACGTGCCATCGGTCACCGGCTTCGACCACAGTTTACCGCCCAGTGGAAGGGTGTCAACATACTCACCGTCCAGGCGTAACACATAGAGGGAGCCATCTGCATTAGGAGCATAAATCAGATCGTTCCACACCAGGGGGGTAGCCAGCCAAGGGCCTTTTGCCCCCGTGAAGGGCGCGGGCCAGTTTTCCTTGCCCGTTTTGGGGTCGATACTGAAAAGGGCATGGGTTGTACCGGCGCTGCCAATCAGCAGCTGTCCATCGGGAGTAATGAGCGGGTTGGCATAAAAAAGCACTCCGTTTTGGGCTTTTGCCGGAAAGCGCCAGACCTCGCTGCCACTTTGTAAGTTGACCGCGTACAGAAACGTACCTCCGGTGACATAAGCCTGTTCGGTATCCGCCGTTAAACCCGGCCAGTTACCAGCAGAGGGAGTGGCACAAGCGCTCAAAAGCAAGACGCCCAGAGCGAACAAAGCAATAAGAAAAAAACGGTTGACTTTCATTAATGAAAACTTTCTCCTTATGGAACGGGATCATAACCGCCAGGATTGAAGGGGTTACAGCGCAGCACACGCCAGGCTGCCATCAATGAGCCTTTGATCACCCCATATTTGTAAATTGCCTGGTATCCATAATGAGAACAGGAGGGGTAAAAGCGGCAGGTATTGGCTGGCAAAGCCGGCGAAACGGTCATCTGGTAAAAGCGAATGAGGGCAAGGAGGAGAAGGCGCGGCCAGTAGAAGGGAGTGCGCGGAAGGTCACGCAATCGAGGTTCGTTGGGGTAATCGTGCAAATGGAATTCAGGATTCATGTTCAATCATCAGTCCTGCGCGCTGGAGCAAAGCCTGGAGGGCCAGGCGGGTTTCGGCCAGGGTAGCCGAGGTCATCGCGGGACGGGCAATCAGGATCAGATCCCAGCCCGAAGCGAGAGAGGGGAGGAACGGGCGGATAGATTCGCGGAGATAACGCTTGGCCCGGTTGCGTTGAACGGCCTTCCCCACTGTTCGTCCGGCAGTGATTCCCACACGCACACCGGGGTGATCAGCCATTTTGGCGACCAACACAAGAAGCGGGTGGGCATAAGACTTGCCAAATCGCCGCACCCGCTTGAATTCATCGGACCGGGTCAGGCGGAATCTGCGTTGCACCCACGCCTCGCCGATCAAGTACCCGCCCTGCGCTCACGCTGGCAGAACGGTTACCATCTAATCTGTTTGACGTGCTCGTTGGCACTCACGGTTAATTTATAGCGGCCTTTCAGGCGGCGGCGTTTGAGCACGGCCCGCCCATCGGCACTGGCCATGCGAGCGCGAAAGCCATGCACGCGCACGCGACGCCGAATCTTGGGTTGATACGTTCGCTTGGTCATTCTATTTCCTCACACAACAAGATGATTGCATTCTCAGCTGGCCTGCGTACTCCAGGGAGACCAGCAGAGCGGAAAAGACTGGCAGCGTATTATACCGCAAGGCGAGATTTTTGGTCAATTAAAATGGGTTTCTTTTCACGCCGCGCTGCTGCCTTTGGCAGGAGGTTCAGGATAAACGGCAGGGCGAAGCAATTCTGCCAGTTGCTTTGCGCCTTCCGGGTCGGTCACGGCCAGCACTTCGTCATCCTGCATTAGGGTTGTGCTGCCACGGGGCAAAACAAGTTTTCCATCGCGAATGATGCCCGCTACCACACACTGTTCCGGCAAGCCGAGATCTTTGAGCGCTACCCCAATGGCTTTGGCCCCCGCGGGAACTTTTTCTTCCACCAGGGAAAAACGTCCGCGGCGCAATTTGAGGAGGGTCATCATGTCGCCAAGCGACATTTCTTCTTGAATGAGATGCGCCAGCACATTGGCCGCGTCCAGGGCTACATCCACGTGAAATTCATGGCTGAACAACCAGGCATTGCGCGGGTTGTTGACACGAGCGATGGTGCGTCGCACGTTAAAGAGAGTGCGTCCCAGGTAGCAGACGACAAGGTTGGTAGCATCATCTGCTGAGCAAGCCACGAGCACATGCGCCTGACGAATACCAGCCTGCTCCAGCACTTGCGGGTCAGTGGCATTGCCCTCGTAAATGACTTCCGTGGGCAATTCGTGGTGCAGGCGCGCCAGCAATTCGCGGCGGTGTTCTACCAGTCGTACCTGGTAATTTTGATTGTAAAGATGATTGGCCAGTTGGGCGCCGGTGCGACCGCCGCCAACGATAAAGACAAACATGGTTATTCCTCCACACCTTGTTGCAAACGGTTATGCAAAGATTGCATCCCCTCCAATGTCGCGCTGATCGTCAGGATGTCATCCCGCAAAAGTCGAGCCTCGGGTGAGGGGAATTGAGCACGACCGGCACGCGTCAGGGCAATCACGATGCTTTGTGAGCAACCGGTCATCAATTCCGCGAGGGTGCGTCCCTCCCAGGCAGAAGTGACCAGAATCTCATACACTTCCACTTCGCCATTTCCAGCCGAGAACACCGTCCGGAACGTAGGATCCAGCAACAGTTCCTGCAGCCGCTCCGCTCCCCAGGCCGTGGAGCTGACAATTTGCAGGCCGAAGGCTTCCAGCATAGGACGCAACGAGGGATCATAATTGCGCACGACGACCAGCGGAACCTGGTAATGCAGCCGAGCGACATGTCCAACGACCGCATTGAGGGTATCCGAATTGGTGACGACAGCCACGCCATCAGCCTTTTCAATGCCAGCCCGTTCGAGGGTATCGGCGGCAAGCGCTTCTCCTTCCGTAGTACGTCCGCGAAACTCGGGATGGAGGCGATTGAAGGCCTCTTTGTTTTGATCGACCACGACAACTTGATGACCGTTCTTGTACAGGCGATAGGCCAGTTCCGCGCCAACTCGCCCACAACCTACAACGATGAAATTCATTCCTGCTCCTTCTTATTTTTCTTTCTTTCCGAAACCTGATAGGGAACACTGGTAATCACCAGTCCGGGTTGATTGCGTAATTGACTGCGCAAAAGGTTGGCCGTGTTGGTATGCAAGGCCGCGCTCAAGGGATTATCCGAAACGAATTCGGGGACAACCACAGTGATAATTTCACCGGGTTGGCGCTGGTTCAAAATATGGGCAATGTATTCCAGCAACGGCTCCAGGAAGAGCCGATAGGGCGAATCCAGGACAACCATGCGCACATCTTCGCCCCACATTTCCCATTTTTGCTTAACTTTTTCGGCTTCACCCGGATCCGTGGAAACGTGAACAGCCGTAATATCATCCGAAAGCATGCGGGCATACCGCAGAGCCGCCAGAGTTCCCTGGTGAACTCCACTGACAGGCATGATCACCCGGTGACGAGTGGTATGTGGAGGAATAACGCCTACATTCTCCAGGGAAAGTTTTTGTGCCAGATTTTTGTAGTGGGCATGAATGGCTGAGAAAATGCCCACCAAAATGGGGATTAAGATCAGCACCACATAAGCGCCATCATGGAATTTGGTAATCGCAAAAATCATCATTACAATGGCAGTACAAAATGACCCAAAGCCATTAATGAGCATTTTCAGCTGCCACCCACCCTGATAACGCAACGTGGAGCCACTTTCTGCGATGCTTTCGCCCGGTTTAAGATGACCAATTTTCCACCAGCGACGCGCCATCCCTGCCTGCGAGAGAGTAAAGGAGAGAAAAACGCCAATGGCGTATAAAGGTATCAGCCGGGTGACGCTGGCGCGAAAAACCACCATCAACAAAGAGGCAACCATGGCCAGGGTAACAATGCCACGCGAATATACCAGGCGGCTGCCCCGGTAAGTTAACTGACGGGGCAAAAAGCCATCTTTCGCCGCCAGAGCGCTGAGGCGTGGAAAATCGGCAAAAGCGGTGTTGGCCGCCATGATCAAAATGACCGTTGTAGCAGCAATGAGTAGCAAATAGGGAGTACCGCGCCCAGCAAATACTGTCCGTGCCAGCTGGGAGATGACCGTCTCGCTTTCCGCAGGCACGGCATGAATTTCTTTGGTCAAAAAGGAAATGCCCAGGAAAAGCGCCCCCAGAATGATGGCCATCCAGATCAAAGTAATGCCGGCATTGCGGCTGCGTGGTTCTTTGAAGGCCGTAATGCCATTCGAAATTGCCTCAACACCCGTCAGGGCAGTTGTGCCGCTGGAGAAGGCATGTAAAAGCAGAAAAGGCGTAATTTTGACCAGCGTGTCTGAAATCTCTAAATGTGGCGGATTCGCTACCAGCCCCAACGTTCCAGTAAAGTATTTAATCAATCCCATGCCCACGGTAATATACATCATGCTGACGAAAAAGTAGGTAGGGATGGCAAACGTCGTTCCCGATTCTTTCACCCCACGCAGATTGATGAGCATGATGAACATAATAAAGGCAATCGCCAGGGGCACGCGGAACGGAAACAATCCCGGATATGCCGAGGTAATTTGGGCTACGCCAGAAGCAACCGAAACTGAGACCGTCAGAATGTAATCAGTCAATAAAGAGGCCGCCGCCACCAGGGCAGGAAATTCACCTAGGTTATCACGAGCAACGATATAGGCTCCACCTCCATCTGGGTAGGCATGGATCGTTTGCTCGTAAGAAATGGTCACAATGGACAATAAAATGACAATAGCGATGGAAATAGGAAATACATAGCCAAAAGCTACTGTTCCCGCTGCGGCGAGAATGACCAGGATTTCCTGCGTAGCGTATGCCGTGGAGGAAAGCGCATCGGAGGCGAAAACCGCCAGGCCCACCAGCTTCCCAATGGTTTGATGAGGCGCATCGGCGGTGGGCAACGGACGACCAATCAGCCAGGATCGCCAGCTACGAGAGGGTTGATATTCGGCCGTGCGCTCAATAATGAATGTTGGAGTACCGTCTTCACGATTAATCATAGAATTTTCTCAACAGGTTACAGGCAAAAATATATGCCCTCCAATTTCGAGAGCAAATAGCTATTATAGTCCAAATTTATTATTAATTTTGCGGCTTGGAGCCTGTACTTTGCTTTAGTGGAATTTGCAAATAAAAAATACTGCCTTTTCCCAATTCGCTTTCCACCCAAACACGCCCCCCATGGCGCTCGGCAATCGATCGGACAATCGCCAGCCCCAGGCCTGTTCCTTGTTGGGCACGGGCCTCGCGCTGTTTTCCGCGATAAAACTTCTCAAACAGGTGACCTATGTCTTCGGGAGAAATTCCAATGCCGCTATCTTCCACCTCGAAAATGATAAACCCGGATGTGGAGCGTGTGCGCAGGGTCACCTGTCCGCCTTCAGGAGTGTATTTGATCGCGTTTTCCACCAGGTTGTACACAGCCTGGTGGAGTAACGCCCCATCCGCTTCAACCACGTGGGGCATATCGCGCGGCAGTTCGACGTTCAAGGTGATCTTCTTCTGGCTGGCTTGCAGGCGCAAAGCTCCCACGGCGCGCTCCAAAATATCAACTACGGGCACACTTTCCACCTGAAGGCCAACCCCCACTTCGATGCGTCCCAGATCGAGCAGGTTGTTGACCAGGCGCGACATATTCTCTACGCCGGCGATAATTTTACGCACATACCCCTGTTGTTGGTCATTCAGCTCACCCACCATCTCCAGCATGGTCGCATAGCCGCGCATCAGGGTCAACGGTGAACGCAGATCGTGGCTCACGGTGGCAACGAACTCAGATTTCATCGCATCCAGCTCTTTAAAGTGAGTCACATCGCGCAAAATGCACACTCGTCCCACCGGACGACCATCGGCGACCACCGATGAGGCCGTTGCCAGGTAGGTGCGCTGATCGGGCAAAATGACTTCGACGGAGCGATTTTCGGACGAGGTGCCCTGCAGCATTTCCAGTAAGGGTTTTTGCTGAATGACAGTTTCAACCGCCTGCCCCGCAACGCTGGGAAGATTCATACTCAGCACCTGAGCAGCCGCGCGGTTGGCCAGGAGCAGGCGATTGCGGTGATCGGTCACCAGCACGGGATCCGGCGTCGAGTTAATGATCGCTTCCAGTTGTCGGCGACCCACCTCAACGTTCAGGAAAAGATGCGCATTCGCCACGGCCAGGGCGGCTTGCCCCGCCAGAGTAGTGACAAAGCGCACATCTGCCTCGCTGAACGCCCGCGCCTGTTCAAAGCCAGCCCAAATCACACCGTAATAGCGGTTCTCATGACGCAACGGGATGGCCAGCAA
>JBMFPJ010000017.1:0-13073 GCA_049969175.1 Anaerolineae bacterium
TATGGGCCCATAGCGCAGTTGGGAGCGCGTCTCAATGGCATTGAGAAGGTCGGGGGTTCGAATCCCCCTGGGTCCACACAATTTTATTGAAAGGCCAGAACAGGAGTAGTAGGTCATCCCTGCAGCGAGAAGGGAGAGCAAGGTGGAAGCCCTTCGCAGCGCCCACGGGGAGCGCAAAAGACCGAACTCGCCTGTTGCTCCCCAGGGAGCAGGCCGTTCCGGTGAAACGTAGTAGCCGGAGCCGGGTAAGCCCGTTAGCGCGGTTGAGTGGCCAGTCTGGTGGTAAAAACACACGGGCCGGCAAGCCGGGTGGTACCGCGGAGGTTCCCTTCGTCCCTGCATGGGCGAGGGGATTTTTGTTACCCCGGAGGAGAAATCGCCTGAGCCTGGATTCGCTTCATTCGCGCCTCCCCCGCTTGAAGGTCCAGAGTGAAGCGCAAAAAAGATTGCGAGGTGACTATGTCGAGAAAATACAATCCAGCCGAAATCGAACCGAAATGGCAAAAGAAATGGGAAGAGGACAAACTGTATCGCGCGGTCATCGATCCCGCGCGCCCCAAGCATTACGCCCTCACCATGCTGCCCTATCCGAGCGGCGATTTGCACATCGGTCACTGGTACGCGATGACGCCCTCAGACGCCCGGGCGCGCTTCAAACGGATGCAGGGATTCAATGTCCTGTTTCCGATGGGGTTTGATGCTTTTGGCCTACCCGCTGAAAACGCTGCCATCAAAGACGGTATTCACCCCAAGATTCGCACGTATAAAAACATCGAGCGGATGCGCAAACAGCTGCGCTCGATGGGTGCCATGTTCGATTGGGAGCGCGAGGCCATCACCAGTGACCCGGAATATTACCGCTGGACACAATGGTTTTTCATCAAGTTATATCAGCACGGGTTGGCCTATCGCAAAATGGCGCCGGTGGACTGGTGCCCCCACTGCAATACAACGCTGGCACGCGAGCAGGTGTGGGGCGAAGACCGGCATTGCGAGCGCTGCGGCACGCCGGTCATCAAAAAAGATTTGGAACAATGGTTTTTCCAGACAACTCGTTACGCTGATGAGCTGCTGAATTTCGATGAGCTGGATTGGCCCGAACGGGTGAAAGTCCTGCAAACCAATTGGATCGGGCGTAGTGAAGGCGCCTCTGTTATCTTCCATACTGAGCAGGGCGACCCCATTGAGATTTTCACCACCCGTCCCGATACGTTGTGGGGGGCGACATTCATGGTCTTTGCTCCAGAACACCCCTTGGTGGACAAAGTCACCACGCCCGAACAGCGTCAGGCTGTGGAAGCATACAAATTACAGGCCGCGCGGCAATCCGACATCGAGCGCGAGGCGGTGGACAAAGAAAAGACGGGCGTTTTCACGGGCGGCTACGCCATCAACCCGGTCAATGGTGCGCGCATTCCGATCTGGATTGCTGATTATGTGTTGATGTCTTACGGCACTGGAGCCATCATGGCCGTGCCGGCCCATGACGAGCGCGATTTTGCCTTCGCCAAAAAATACAACCTGCCCATCGTCGAGGTCATCCGCCCGGAAGGACAAGAGGCGCGCCCACTGGAAGCCGCTTATAGCGGTGCTGGCGTCATGGTCAATTCGGGGCCGTTCGATGGCACCAAAGTCACTGCCGAGAAAGGACGTAAAAACCCGGGCATCCGTAAAGTGATTGACTGGTTGGAACAGCAAGGCATCGGCAAAGAAGCCGTCAACTATCGCTATCGTGACTGGCTGATTTCCCGCCAACGCTATTGGGGTGCCCCGATTCCTATGATCTATTGCAAAAAATGTGGCTGGAATCCCGTCCCCGAGGAGCAATTGCCGGTGCTGTTGCCGGAAGATGTGGAATGGCACCCAACGGGTCAATCTCCGTTGAAATTGCATCCCACCTGGAAATCTACCACCTGTCCGCTCTGTGGCGGGCCTGCTGAGCGCGAGACCGATACAATGGACACCTTCATGTGCTCCTCCTGGTATCACCTGCGCTACCTCTCGCCACATTACGACAAAGGACCGTTTGATCCCAAAGAATACGACTACTGGATGCCGGTGGATACCTACACCGGAGGCATCGAGCATGCCACCATGCACTTGCTGTACACCCGCTTTTTCCACAAAGCAATGCGTGATTGCGGTGTCGTCAAAGGCAATGAGCCGATGATCCAATTGCGCAACCAGGGCATGGTGCTGGGAGAAGATCACGAAAAAATGTCGAAAAGCCGCGGCAACGTCGCTGCTCCCGATGCCCTGGTAGAATACTATGGCGCGGATACAGTGCGGGCGTATCTGATGTTCTTTGCCCGTTGGGAGATGGGTGCCCCCTGGGATTCGCAAGGGATCGAGGGAACGGCGCGCTGGATCCGCCGTATTTGGGCCCTATTCACCGAACCCACCTCAGACTCCGGGACGGCGGCTGCCGCGGAAACGCGGCGCAATCTCCGCCGACGCGTTCATCAGACGTTGCGCCGGGTGACCAGAGACTTTGAGAACTTTGAATTCAACACCATCGTCTCGTCGCTGATGGAATTGCTGAACGAGATGTACAAATCCCGCGAAGCCGGCATGGTGGGAACGCCCGAATGGGAAGAAGCCCAGGATTACTACCTGCGAATGCTGGCCCCCATTGCCCCACACATCGCCGAAGAACTGTGGAGCGAAGTGCTGGGCAAACCCTATTCTATCCATGCCCAACCCTGGCCTGTGCTGGATGAGGAAGCAGCCAAGGATGAAGAACTCATCATCCCGGTGCAAATCAACGGTAAAGTGCGCGACCGCATCAGCGTTCCGGCCGATGCCAGCGAAGAACAAATCCAGGCGGCCGCCCTGGCCAGTGAAACCGTTCAAAAATTCCTGGATGGCAAACAGCCGAAGAAAGTGATCGTGGCACAAAAGCGGCTGATCAGTATCGTCGTTTAGCAAAAGCAGGGCAAGATGAAAGAGACCTCCGAAGTCTTACCGATTTCGGAGGTCTCAGCAACAAAAATCCTCCAGAACGGAGGATTGGCTGTGAGCGCGGAGAGACTCGAACTCTCAACCAATGGCTTAAAAGGCCACTGCTCTGCCATTGAGCTACGCGCCCGAGGCGGACTGCATTCTATCACGCAAGGTAGGATACGTCAACGTAATAACGGCAAAATCATCATCGTCTAATGGGTGAGGTGTGAATGAGTGAAGTGCAATACGTAAACGAAAACAATTTCCACAGCGAGGTGCTTGAAGCCTCCCAGCCTGTCCTGGTAGATTTCACTGCCACCTGGTGCCAGCCTTGCAAGATGCTGGATCCAATTGTTACGCAACTCGCTCAGGAATGGGCTGGACAGGTAAAAGTCGTGAAAATCGATGCCGATCAAAACCCCAATCTCGTGATGCAATATGGGGTAATGGGCATCCCGACCCTGCTTCTCTTTAAGGGTGGAGCAATCAAGGAGCGTCTGACCGGTTTTCAACCAAAAGAAAAACTGGTAGCCAAATTACCCCCTCATTGGAAATCTTGAGCGTATCAAAGCAATCCGCAGGTTGATGAGCCTGCGGATTGTTTTTATCCACGCAAGAAATTTTCAAACTCGTTCAAATCCACCCGCGAAGTCATATCCAGGCTGATAGGGGTCACTGAGACCAGCCGCTTTTTCCGCAATACGTACACATCAGAATTTTCATCTTCCGGGTCGAGAATCGCCGCCTCTTTATAGCCCACCGTCGCGGGTTGATCAAACGAGATGCGCTGCGGGCGAACTGGTTCGTAATATCGCTGGCGCGCCAGACGAGTGACCTGCCATTTTGTTGCGGGTGTTGCCGAGGAAGGCACATCCACTTTGAGTAAATCTACATCCGGTGGAAAGCGCTTTTCCAGCATCAAGCGGGCAAACACGGCAGTGAAATAGGCTGCAGCCGAGAAATCAATATCGTTTGAATAACTGCGGTGATACTTCTGTTCGACCTCCAGGGAAACCGCAAGGGCCGGGTACCCCAACGCAGCGGCTTCCATGGCAGCGCCTACTGTTCCCGAAATGGTGATGCCCAGACCAACATTTTCGCCATAGTTAATGCCGGATACAACCAGATCAGGTTTCTCCGTAGCGATTTCTAAAATTCCATGCAGCACAGCCTGTGCAGGCGTTCCCCCTACGGCATAGACGCGCCACCATTGGCCATTCACCTGCACTTTTTCCTCACGGATGATGCCATCTGAAGTGGGGGGTAAACTACGTCCCATCCCTGTGGATTGATCACGTGGGGCGGCTACGGTCACATAGCCAATTTGTGAAAGCGCTTCAGCCGCCGCCCACAACCCAGGAGAGCGAATGCCATCATCATTGGTCAGAAGAATGTGCGATTGTTTCATAGTTCACCCAATGAGAACAAAAAGAAGCGGGGCAACCCGCTCCTCCAAAACAATGGCGCTCCTGGCGCGACTCGAACACGCGACCTTTTGGTCCGCAACCAAACGCTCTCATCCACTGAGCTACAGGAGCATATTACACCGCACATTTTAATCCAAATTTTGGGGGTGGTCAAGTGAAATTAGTGTACAATATCTTTTTGCAATTCCAACTCGTTCCCACAAAGGAGGCAAAATGTTAAAAGAGTTCAAAGAGTTTGCCTTGCGCGGCAATGTGATTGACCTGGCTATCGGGGTCATCATTGGCGGCGCCTTCGGCAAGATCGTCGCTTCGCTGGTAGGTGATATTTTGATGCCGCTGATCGGCCTGCTCATCGGCGGCGTTGATTTCAGCGGCCTGGCCTTCACCGTTGGCAAGGCTACAGTCAAGTATGGCGCCTTCCTGCAAGCCGTGGTGGACTTTTTAGTCATTGCTTTTGTGATCTTTTTGATGATTCGCGGCATCAACCGCTTGCAAAAGCCTGCTCCAGCCGCTGTGTCGGCCGAACCCACCACGCGCGAATGCCCTTATTGCTTTACCACCATCTCCATCAAAGCCACTCGCTGCCCCAATTGCACCTCTCAACTCAGCTAAACCCAAAACAGGGAGCAGGGAAAATAGGTTATTCCCTGCTCCCTACACTCATCTTATGGATTTTCTCAATCAACTCAATCCGCAACAACATCGCGCCGTCACCGCCGAGGATGGCCCCATTTTGGTGCTGGCCGGTCCGGGGTCCGGTAAGACACGGGTGTTGACTCAGCGCATCGCCTATCTCATCGCCAGTCGGGGAGTCCGCCCCTGGCAGATTCTGGCCGTCACCTTCACCAACAAAGCCGCCCGCGAAATGGAAAGTCGCGTGCAGACATTGCTCGATGAACGGACCACTGAAGGGATGCTGCTGGGCACATTCCACGCCATTTGTGCCCGCATTTTGCGCCGCGAGGCCGAGCACTTGCCCATTGAAAGCAATTTTGTCATTTATGACGCCGATGACCAGGAACGCCTGGTCAAAAGTATCATCAAAGACCTGAATCTGAACGAAAAACTGTATCGCGCCGCCAGCATTCATACGGCCATTTCGCGCGCCAAAAACGAATTAATCTCCGCTGAAGATTTCCCCACCCAAACCTATCGCGATGAAATCGTCAAGCGGGTTTACAGCGAATATCAGAAACGCCTGATCGCCAGCAACGCCGTGGACTTTGACGATCTGCTGGTTTATACCACTCGTTTGCTTCAGGATGTGCCTGCAGTACGCGAAAAATACGCTCAGCGCTTTTTACATGTGCTGGTAGATGAATTCCAGGACACCAACCTGGCCCAATATACACTGATCAAGCATCTCGCTTCAGTGCACCGCAACGTCTTTTGCGTAGGCGACCCCGATCAATCGGTCTATGGCTGGCGCGGCGCCGACTGGCGCAACGTGCAGCGCTTCGAACAGGATTACCCCGATGCTCAGATCATCCTGTTGGAGCAAAATTACCGCTCGCGGCAGAACATTCTGGATGCCGCCATGGCTGTCATTGACCAGGCAAAACACCGCCGCAAAAAACGCCTCTTCACCGATCGCGGCGCAGGCGAAAAAATCTTCTTCTACGAAGCCCCCGATGACTACGCCGAGGCCTCCTTCGTCGTGGACACCATTGCCCATCTGGTCACCAGCGGCCAATTCCAACCAGGCGAATGCGCCGTGATGTACCGTACCAACGCCCAATCGCGCCTGCTGGAAGAAGCCTTCCTGGCAGCACGCTTGCCCTACCGCCTGGTCGGCGCCCAGAGATTTTATGGCCGCCGCGAAGTCAAAGATATGATCGCCTTCCTGCGCCTCGTTCACAACCCTGCCGACGAAGCCAGCCTGGACCGCATCATCAACGTCCCGCCGCGCGGCATCGGCGAAAAAACGCTCTCCACCCTGCACATGGTCGCCCGGCGTGCCAACCTCTCGGCCGGCGCCGTGGTATTGGACCTGGCACGCGGCACCCACTCGGCCTTTTGGGACGCCTTCAGCGGCCGGGCCGCCATTCCACTCGCCGACTTTGGCATCTTGCTAGCCAACTGGCGCGCGGCCGCCCCTACCCTCACCGTTGCCGAACTTTTCGACCGCATCGCCACCGATCTGAACTACAAGGCCTACATTGACGATGAAACTGAAGAAGGCGAAGATCGCTGGGGCAACGTGCAAGAGCTGCGCCGCCTGGCTCTGGAATACTCCACCCGTAGCCTGGAAGAATTCCTGCAAGATGTCGCCCTGATCGCCGACCAGGATACCATCACCGACACAAACGCCCCCACCCTGCTCACCCTGCATGCGGCCAAAGGTCTGGAATTTGGTGCCGTCTTCATCATCGGCCTGGATGATGGCCTTTTGCCCCACAGCCGATCCTTCGATGACCCGGACGCCATGGAAGAAGAACGTCGCCTCTTTTACGTGGGAATCACCCGCGCCAAAGACAGACTCTACCTGCTGCGCGCCATCCAACGCGGCGGGCGCGGCCTGACAGAAGAAACTTATCCTTCTCGCTTTTTAGAAGACATCCCCTCCCACCTGCTGATCGGCAAACGCCGCAGCGGGCGCTCCCCCCACGGCTCAGTCACCCCCACAAGGTGGTCCGCTTCATCCCCGACCTCGCGACCGGCTCCCGTTATCCAGGCTCGCTTCCGCCCCGGAATGCACGTCCGCCACCCCATGTGGGGCGAGGGCATCGTGCTCGATGCGCGCATTCAAGACAACGACGAGCTAGTGGATGTCGCCTTTGAATCGGTGGGGATCAAACGCCTGGCCGCCTCACTGGCAAATCTCACCATTCGTGGATAAACGCACTTCCTCCTGATACCCTGCCAGGGCAAGATGGCATTTTTTGAGGCTCGCCCGAGGCGCAATCTGCTTTTCCCTCCTCTTCCCCCCTCTGCCAGCAGGTGTGGCGCAAGTGTATGTCTCCGACAGGGTCTGGGACAAGCTTTCCAGCCTGTCAGGCAGCCTCGCCAACTCATGCGGCGCAACTTCGTCTCTTGGACGGAGGAAGGGCTCTGATACCTGCACGGAAAACGACTTTCCTGCGGTAGACTCAAGACCAAAGCGAATGCAAAACATAAAGAGCAAATCCATAATGGAGCACAAGGAAATAAAATATGAATCTCAAAATCCTGTGGCAACTTTTCATCGTTTTTTCGCGAGTCGCTTTGTTTTCCTGGGGGGGAGGCCCGGCCTCGATGGGCCTGATGCAACGCGAAACAGTCAGCGCTGGCTGGGTCAATCCTGAAGAATTTGCCGATGCACTTGCCATTGGCAACGCCTTGCCTGGTCCCATTGCCCCGCAAGTCTCAGCTTATATTGGCTATAAGCTGGCTGGCCTGCCTGGAGCCATCGCTGCAGTGACGGGAACGATTCTGCCCGCCACTGCGTTGATGCTCATCATGGTCACTCTCTTCTTCGGCATTAAAGATAGTCCCACCATCGCCGCCATGCTCAAGGCGATTCGCCCGGTGATTGTGGGTTTGCTGCTCTGGACGGCTTACACCGTGGCTTACCCCGTCTTCAACGTGGGAAAAGCTGGCTGGGGAATGGGCCTGCTGCAAAACCTGGATAAGGCCTTGATCGCCCTGGCGGCCTATCTCTTGCTGGTCAATACCACGGTCAACCCGGTATGGCTGGTGCTGGCCGGAGCCATTTTGGGTTTCCTAGTGTATCGCTAGGGTTTGGCCTTTTGTGGGTTAAAATAAGGCCATGACTGAAACCCTCAAAATCATCATCCCCATGGCTGGCTGGGGCACGCGCATGCGTCCGCACACCTGGAGCAAGCCCAAACCGCTGGTCAGCGTGGCCGGGAAGACTGCCCTGGAGCACTTGCTGGATATGTTTCAGACTCTGCCTTCCTCGCTGGGAGTGGAATATGTCTTTATCGTCAGCCCTTATTTGGGCGAGCAACAAATCCCGGCCTTCATTCAGGAACACTATCCCCACCTGAAGGCACACTACGTGGTGCAAGCCGAGATGAAGGGACAATCCCATGCCTTATGGCTGGCACGAGAATACCTGCACGGCCCCATGGTGATGTGTTTCTCCGATACGCTGTTGGAGACGGATTTTTCCTTCCTCGCCAGCGAAGAGGCTGATGTTGTTGCCTGGGTGATGCCGGTAGAAGATCCACGCCGTTTTGGGGTGGCCGAAGTGGGGACGGATGGTTGGGTGCGACGCTTCATTGAGAAACCCTCCAGCCTGGAAAATAACCTGGTGGTGGTAGGATGTTATTATTTCCGTCAGGCTGAAGCGCTTTTGGTGGCCATTGAAGAACAGATGCGCCGGGGGGTGATGCTTAAAAATGAGTATTTTTTGACCGACGCCATCACCATTATGATCGAACAGGGTGCCAAGGTGCGCACTGAACAGGCAAAAGGCTGGTTCGACACCGGCACAATCGAAGCCACGCTGGATACCAATCGCATTCTGCTCGCCCGGGGGGCAGATAACTCTTCCGCAGCGGCGACCCGCCCCACCGTCCGGATTGAACCGCCAGTGTATATTCACCCCAGCGCCGAGGTGGAGGACGCGGTCATCGGGCCGTATGTTTCTATCGGGCCGCGCTGTCGCATCCGCCAGGCTGTGATTCAGGATAGTATCATCGAGGCAGGCACAGAAATCCACCGCGCCGCCCTGAAGCATTCATTCATCGGACGAAATTGTTACATCGAAGGACCCATGAATCAAGAGGCTCCCGCCTCTTTGAACATCGGCGATCATTGTCGTGTTGTCACCGGGTAGGCGCAGCGCGTCCTACCTTTTTGTTTGGAGCGGAAAAATGTCCCTGGTGGAGTGTCGCTCAGATAGTGAGTATGCCGAACGGCCACTGGCCTTCACCTGGCAGGGAGAACGCCACCAGGTGGCTGAAATCGTACAACGCTGGCACGAACCCGGGAAAAAGGTCTTTGTGGTAAAAACAAGCGATGAGCAGGTTTTTCAGTTGACCTATGACGAATCTTCCGAGCAGTGGGAGATTCGCTTGAAGTGAAATCTCAACCCAACAGGAGACTCCATGCAAGAAGTAACGAATGTTCAACGACTTTCCAAACGAGTGGCAGGGTTGAAGCCCTCTGGCATCCGCAAGTTTTTTGATATTGCTGCGACGATGAAGGATGTGATCTCGCTGGGCATCGGCGAGCCCGATTTCACCACGCCGCGCCCGATCCTGGAGGCCGGAATCCGCTCACTGCAAAACGGTGAGACGCATTACACTTCCAATCACGGTAAGCTGGAATTGCGTCAGGCCATTGCAGAGAATTTAAAACGCCTGTATGGGGTCAGTTATGATCCGGTCCATGAAATTGTAGCCACGGTGGGGGTTTCGGAGGCGTTGTATCTGACGATGACGGCTTTGTTGGACCCCGGCGACGAGGTGATTATCCCCACACCTTGTTTTGTCTCCTACCAGGCGGAGGTGATCCTGGCGGGCGGCGTGCCGGTGGAAATCCCCGCCCGGTTCGAAAATGACTTCATGGTGGACCCGGACGACATTCGCAAGGCAATCACACCGCACACGAAGGCGATCTTTGTTGGTTATCCTTCCAACCCAACCGGCGCAGTAGCCACCCGCGAGGTGTTGCTGGAAATTGCCAATCTTGCCGAAGAACACAACCTGTTACTGATTTCAGATGAAATCTATGACCGGTTGGTTTACGATTTTGAACATGTGTGTGTGCCCTCCCTGGGTGAGAGCATTCAGCGCCGCACCATTTTGCTGGGCGGATTTTCCAAAGATTATGCCATGACCGGTTGGCGCATTGGTTACGTCTGTGGGCCGCGCGACTTGATTCAGGGCCTGGTACGCGTGCATCAATACACGATTATGTCGGCGCCGACCACGGCTCAAGATGCCGCCATCGAAGCTTTGAAGAGCGGTGAGCCGTATGTACAGGAAATGGTGAAGGAATATGATCGCCGTCGCCGTTTGATTGTGGACGGCTTGAATCGCCTCGGATTGAAGACCTTTGAGCCGCGCGGTGCGTTCTATGCCTTCCCCAACATCCAGGCCTCCGGCATGGACGATGAGACCTTTGCCGAAAAATTGTTGCGCGAAGAGGGAGTCGCCGTTGTGCCGGGCAATGCCTTTGGCCCCGGCGGAGAAGGCTTTGTGCGCGCCTGCTACGCCACCGCCTACGAAAAAATCGAAGAAGCGCTCCATCGCATGGAACGCTTTATGACCCGCTACGGCTAGGCATCTTCGGCAGCGATAGTCTCCCTGTACGTTTGCCCTCTGCCCACATGCCCCCTGTCAGGGAGGCCCCGTCCGCCAACTCATGCGACGCAACTTTCGTCTCTCGAACGGGATGTGGGACAGGCTTTCCAGCCTGCCCCAGACCGCCTCGAAAGGTTGTCCTACGCCACACTGCAGGGTAACTTTCCCCTCCCCCGCAAAAGGCATAGGCCGTAAGCGTCGTCAGTCTGCGGGGAAGGGGAAATGGGGAACGAAAACGACATTTTTGCAGTACACTCACTTTATATTTCACATCCCGATGAGTCGGGAAAAAACATTTCAGCAGGCGGAGGTTTGCATGAATTACACAACCATTCTGACAGAAAAACGGGGGCGGGTGGGATTGATCACCCTGAATCGGCCGCAAGCCATGAACGCTCTGAATCACACCCTGCTCGCGGAATTGATGAGCGCCCTGGAGGCATTCGATTACAACGACGAGATCGGCGCTATGGTTATCACTGGCAATGAAAAGGCCTTCGCAGCCGGCGCCGACATCAAAGACATGGCCGAAGCCTCTGTGGTGGACATGCTCCTGCGCGGCACCATTGACTTGTTCGACCGCATCCGCCACATCAAAAAACCGATCATCGCTGCCGTTTCTGGCTGGGCTTTGGGCGGTGGTTGCGAACTGGCTCTTTCCTGCGACCTGATTGTGGCCTCCGAAAGCGCCAAATTTGGCCAGCCTGAGATCACCATTGGCGTCATCCCCGGCGCAGGCGGCACACAACGACTGGCACGCCTGTTGGGCAAACACCTGGCAATGGAAATGGTGCTGAATAACCGCACCCTTTCCGCCAGCGAAGCGCTCCATTTTGGCCTGGCCAACCGCGTGGCGCCAGTAGAACGCTACCTGGACGAGGCACTGTCCCTGGCAGAAGAAATTGCCTCGCGCGCCCCTCTGGCCGTGCGCATGGCAAAAGAAGCCATCAACGCCGCCTTTGAGACCAGCCTGAGCGAAGGGTTGATGGCTGAACGACGCAACTTCTATTCCCTCTTTGCCACCGAAGACCAAAAAGAGGGGATGAAAGCCTTCCTCGAAAAGCGTAAACCGCAGTGGAAAGGAAAGTAACTCCAGCCGCCAACCCCACCATGACCAGTTACCGAGACTTGTGGAAAGCGCTGTACAGCCTGGGACTGGACGGAAAACCTGTCCTTGTTCATGCTTCGCTCAAAACCTTCGGGTACATCCCTGGCGGAGCGGAGACGGTGGTACACGCCCTGCTCAACGCGGTAGGCGCCATCGTAGCCCCCGTGTTCACCTACAAAACCATGGTCATCCCGGAGGTAGGACCGCCCAACAACGGCATCACCTACGGCAGCGGGCGCGACCTGAACAAAATGGCTATCCCCTTTGAGGAAGACCTCCCCGCCGACCCATTGATGGGAATGCTGCCCGAAGCCGTCCGCTTACACCGTCTCGCCAAGCGCAGCCATCACCCCATCCTGTCTTTTGCCGGCATTGGCGCCGATGACATTCTGGAGACACAAACCCTGTTCAACCCATTGGCACCCATCGGCGCCCTGGCGAAACAACATGGTTGGGTACTGCTCATGGGTGTAGATCACACCGCCAACACCAGCATTCACTACGCCGAAAAGTTGGCCGGACGCAAGCAATTCGTCCGTTGGGCGTTGATGCACAATCGCATCGTGGAGTGTCCCGGCTTCCCTGGCGATTCCTCCGGTTTTCAAGAAATTGCCCCCGATCTCGAAAAGGTAAGTCGCTGGGCCAGCGTAGGAAAGACCGCCATCCAGGCCATCCCGATCCAGACTTTACTGAGCACGGTAGAAACCCGCATCAAAGAAAACCCGCTGGCCTTCCTCTGCCAGCGGGAAGATTGCGAACGTTGCCGCGATGTGCGCGCCGCCCTCAACGGGCGTTAATCACTGCAGGGTGATCTCCTCCACACGCCAGTTCTCCGCACCCATCACCCGCTTGAGGCGTTCCAGCAGTTCCGGGCAAATACGCGTGGTGTCGTTGGGGAAATCAATCAGGTGGCCTTTTCCTTCTTCAAAGATTTGAAAGCTAAAACGATCACGCCCATGATAAGAAATCAAAGTTCCGTATATGGCTTTAATCCGTCGCTTGTCGCGCTGCCGGTCGCCACTGGGACGCAAAAAGATAGTGATCTGCCGCGGCGGGCGTTCGTTGAGGTTTTCGGTGACGAACGGCATGTAGAGCGAGGGCAGGCGAACGGTGGACTCAGCCCCTTCAAGCGGGGCGGCCAGAAAAAGCGCTTCGCCGCCGGGATTTGAGGTGGATTCCGTTTTCGCGGCGTTTTTCTCCACCTGAAGCGTTTCCCCGCGCCGCGGCGCTTCGACGGGTTCTGAGCGAGCGGCCAGGGAAGCAACTTCGAAGGTGGGTTGCCATTCTTCTTCCCACCCCGGCGGGAAGGCCTCCGGTGGCGGGGGCATATCGTCATCTGCC
>JBMFPJ010000018.1:0-12830 GCA_049969175.1 Anaerolineae bacterium
GCGCCGAATATCGCGGCGAGCGCGTCTACTTCTGCACCCGCGCCTGCCTGCGCGCCTTCGAGCAAAACCCCGATGCCTTCATGGCAGGGGAAATCGAGCATCCGCTGGAAGAGGAGTGAGTTTTCCCTGTTTTCCCCCAATCAACCGCGCAGGCGCACTTTGCCAATTTCCACAATAGCAAGATGATGCAACAAGTTTTGTCTCACCTCTTGCACTGCACGCACGACCTCACGATTGAAGGTCTCGACTGGTTCGCTATCGGGGATTCTCACAACCACTACGCCAATATTTTCGGATGGCGGGAAAGCGAGAATGTTGGCAAATCCCAGATCGCAGGTGATCAAAAGCCGTTTTTCCCGTTGAGCGTAAGAAAATACTTCGGCGTCGCTTCGCCCGCGCAGACCTACATCGCGCACATCCACAGCATCAAAGCCCGCCTCACGGAGAGCACGGGCGGTAGAGCGGGGAACATCCTCATCGGTGATGAAACTCAGTTCTATCCGATCATCCATATCTGCTCTTCGGCCAGCCGCAGCGCAGCATAACGCAGGGCGTTATACACATCCTCTTCCGTGATTCCGTATTCTTCAGCCACTTCTTGAATAGTCATCCCTGCGGCGACACGAGCCACCACCACATCTACAGGCACGCGTGTGCCGCGAATGACCGCTCTGCCAAAGCGCACCGCAGGATCAGCCGTAACTCCAGCAGCAAGTTCAACCATACTTGCACCTCCACACTCAGATAGAAAAACCATACCAATTTGATTTTACCTTGCTTTGTTGCAAACACCTGGCTGTATCACTGCGAGGCGGCTAAAAAGGCCGCCAAAGCAGTCTCCCTGATGTGCACGGAGCCTGTCCCGCGCGAAGCGAAGGAGCGGCTCGCAATGACACCAGAAACCAGGTTGATCTTGATGATTGCAACAGAGCGATTTTACCTCTTTATTTTTCGGGCGAGACCCTTGCCCAAGAACAAGCGCATCTTTCGACCCTGAAAACCTTCACCCCGCGCACGTGACTTTCCCCTGACATTCATGTATCGTCATGAGCAAAAAAACTCGCAGGCAAAAATCCAAAAAAACCTTTCCCTGGACCCTGGCGGCGGCGGGCGTCGTCCTGCTTGCTGTGGCAGCCGCCCTCTTCGCCTCCCAAAGCGGTGACGGCGGCGGCACGCCCGCCATTACCGTGGATCAGCAAAAGATTGACTATGGCACCGTCAAATTCAACACCAACCTGACCTTCGCCATCAAAGTCACCAACACAGGCACGGGCACGCTGCGCTTCACAGAACAGCCCTACATCGAAGTCCTGGAGGGCTGCTGACCGCCGCGTCTGACCATCGGTTCGATGGTCCTCAAACCTGGCGAAAGCACAATCGTCGAATCCAGCGTCTTCATGATGCACGCAGGCATGGATGGCCCGCACGATTTTGCCGTTCACCTGAAAACCAACGACCCGGCCAACCCCGACCTGGTGGTACACGTGCTCTCCAATTGGGTGCCGTAAAGCTCGTTTCCAGTTTGCGATATACTTTTGCCATGTCTAAAAAACGCATTGGCATTTTCGGCGGGACATTTGATCCCCCTCATCTGGGACATCTCATCCTGGCCAGTGAGGCCTGCGCTCAATTGCATCTTTCCCGCTTGTTGTGGGTGCTCACTCCCTCACCGCCTCACAAACGCGATCAAACCATCACCCCTCTGGAGCATCGACACGCCATGCTCGAACTGGCCCTGGCCGATGACCCCACCTTTGAACTTTCGCTGGTGGAAATGAACCGTCCCGGCCCACACTATACCGTGGATACCCTCCATTTGATTGCTGAAGCAAATCCAGGGGCAGATCTTGTCTTGTTGATTGGCGGCGATTCGCTGCGTGATCTGCCCGGCTGGCATCGTCCACACGATTTGTTGGCGGCCTGCCATGAAATCGGCGTGATGCGCCGCCCTGGAGCGTTGACCGACCTCGATGCGCTGGAGGCATCCTTGCCCGGAATCCGCTCCAAGATCCGGTTTGTAGAAGCGCCTTTGCTGGAGATCGCCTCTCGTGAGATTCGGCGCCGAATCGCGCAGGGACTCCCGTTTCGCTATTATCTTCCGCCTGCAGTGTATCAATACATTGTTGAACATCAACTCTACAAATAAGCAACGTGGGGCAGGTGTGTGCCCCACGTTTTTATGCGTTCAGGTGATAGGTGTGATACGCATTCTGGCAGGGGTTCCCCCAGGCAATGTGCATCTGCCGGGCGGTCAAATCAATCACCAGGGAGGTGATCGTCTTTTCCCGATCAAGCGGATCATGCTCGGCAACAGCGTGATTGCAAATGCAATTGGGGAAATTGACATGATCCTTTTGAATGGTCTGTAAGCTCTTGATCGAATGGCTCTCATTCTGACGCAACAAGCGCAGGGCGCGGAAATAACGCACACGGGAGGAAATCAATTCTTCAGGGTCTTTCTCAATTTCTTTCATGTGCGGCGCAAGGTAGTGATTGGTGTGCACAATATAGCCATCTGTGCCATGCAAAATCTCAAAGCGTCGCGCCGAGACCTCCACCGAATACATTTCGCCGCTCTCATGGACAAGCAGGTGATTGTAGCCAGCTGCTCGATGAGGAACCAGAGCGCGGCCAATGGCTCCCGAAATCCGCCGGGCAGCCAGCACCGCTCGCGCCGCCACCAGACGCGGAATGCCAATGCGCGAATCATTGGGGTAGACGGAGTCGATTAGCTGGGCAATGCCATAAGCGTTGAAACCGACGTTGGGCAGCAACCCGCCATACGTCATGGCCAGAAACGGCGGCTCATCTGCCGGCTGAGCTGAAATCACATAAACATCGTCCTCGTCTTCGGGGAGCCAGTCTTCGTTATGTGCCGCCAGCACATGCCCATCCGCCGTGCGCTCCTCGTTGACAGCAAAACTGGTGCAGCGCGTCAGGTGCAGAGCATCCATCGTCACGGCTTCCATGGCATTCAAAACGACAATATCATCGAACTCCACGTGGGCACCCTCCACAATCCCGCGCAGCTCATCCACATAACGGGCGTAACGCTCCTCAGCAAAGGGCAAATACTTACGAGCCTGGATTTTTGCCCCTTCCCAGGTCAGTTCCAGCTGATCATAGGCCTGGTCAATGAGACGATGAGCATTTTCAATGCTGTGGCGAACTTGTTCGCGCCGTGCTTCGCCGATCTGGCGCCCCATCTCGCGATGCGAACCGGAGACCTCGATTAACGGCGGTGGACTTTTGTGCAGGGGAGTTCCTGAAAGATCTGGTTTGAGATTCATCTTTACCTCCAAAAACAAACCCGCCTGGCGGGGTTGCCACCAGGCGGGCAGATTATATCACAGGCGCTTCGCGCTCAAGACCCGCTGGCGGGCGCGGCCGCCGAGGGGAGCACGCGGCCCCCAAAATAGGTCACGGTCACGCCGCCCAAACCGAGCAAGCCCACCGCAAAAGAAAACAGCCATCCAATGCAAGGAATCATACTGACGATCCCGCTCACCAACATCAGCAGAAACGTGCCAAATCCGGCGGTGAGCACCGGCGACCAGGTTTGATGAAGCATCTGGGTAAAACGTTCGCCCACTTCCTGCCCCACAGCCAGCACCCCCAGCAACCAGGCCAGGATCAAAACCAGCGCGCCCAGCAGAGAAACAGGTAACAGGATGATGGTAATTCCCAGCAACAGCAGGGCGACGAGCACGATGATAAGCGTCAACAAACCCACGCCCCCGACAATCAACGGCTGAGTCGTCACGGCCTGAGCAATACGCGTCATTTGCGGTTGCAGGAAGAGCGTCACCAACATGGCAACCAACCCCATCGCAATCGCCTGATAGAGGGTTTTGAAAACGCGCCAGAGAGGCTCCAGTTCGGTACCTGGATTAGCCGAGGGCGGCACCGGCGGGACGGTTGTCGCCGCCGGCGGGATGGTGAGGCGCGGCGCCGGCACATTGGTAATTACCTCACCCATCACCTGTGCCCCCTCCTCTCGATGCACCTGTCCCCCCACACTGGCCACATCTCCATGGACCACCGCGGTTTTGCTCAACAACACTTGCCCACCAAAAACCGCCACATTGCCATTGACCTTGCCAGCAAGGTTCACGTTCCCTCCAAAGAGAGCCATATCCCCATTAATTTGAGCACCGGCTGCAATCTCGGCATTTCCGCCGAAAAGCGCCACGCTCCCCAGCACCACCGCGTCTTTTTCAAGCGTGACATTGCCACCCAAAACGACCAGGTCGCCATCCAGGGTTTGGCCAGCCGAGAGGGTGAAATTCTCCCCAAAAATCACCTGCCCCTGGGAAAGGCCTCTCGCCTGAGCCGAATGGCTGGGGAAGACCAGGAGCAGCACCAGGAACAAAATGGGAATCGCATTCCTCCATGTCTTCATAGTTCACACTCCTCGCGGCCGTTCACTGAGCCGCCAAATCGAGAAGATCCACAACAAACCCAAACCAAACAGCGCCGAGAGCAGCACTATCCAGAAGAAAGGCGGCACAAAACCCGGCAAAAAGCGTAAAACAACCCGAAAAACCTCAACTGCAGCCTGAAGCGAAGTCGACAGGAAAAGAAAATAACCGATAAAATAGTTGATCCATTTGGCCGGAGCAGCCCCCACCTCGTTTACCAGCGGAGCAAGCATCCCAACCAACAGAGCCACCCCCATCACCAACAATAAGATCATTCCCCACAGACGCTGCCCTCGTTCACGCGCTCGCTGGCGCAGCAGGCGCTGCTGAAAACGTTGAGCAAAACCGGCGGGAGCAGGCATCAAAGCGGGCTTCAGCAACAAAACCTCTATCTCCGCCAGCGACGCGCATGCAGAACAAACCTGCAAGTGTTCCTGAAGCTCTCGCTTTTGCGCCGCGTTGAGCGGCTGTTCTTCCAGTAACCAGGTCTCAAAAGGCTGGTGATTCATAAGGTCTCCTTTGAGCGCGCATCGCCGGGCTTTCTTCCCGCAAGTGTCTGGCCAAAGTGCGGCGAGCACGATGCAAACGACTTTTTACCGCGCTGACCGTCAAATGCAAGGTTTCGGCGATTTCCGCTTCTGAAAAATCGTACCAGTAACGCATCACAATTGCGGCGCGATCCAAAGCATCTAAAGATTGCAGCAATTGTTGAACTTGAGCCCGCTCTTCCCTTCGCAGGGATTCATCCTCCGGGTCGAGAGAGTTTGCGTCAGCGATTTCAAACCGTTCTTCATCCCGGCTCTGGTGATCGTCCATCGAAAAAGTCAACAACTTCCGCCGTCGCAAACGGTCAATGCAATAATGGGCAGCGATAGAAAGCAACCAGGTAGCAAAGGGGCGCCCCTGGTCATAGCGAAGCAGGTGTTGATAGGCCCGCAGGAAGGTCTCCTGAGCAGCATCTTCCGCCGCCTCGGCCTCGCCCAACATGCGATAGCACAGGTTATAAACCGGGGTCTGATACCGCTCGACGAGGCGGGTAAAAGCCTCATCACTTCCCTGGCGGGCCCGGTTAACCCAGACCAATTCTTCGTTCAAGCGCGCTCCTTATAGACTTTCTATTCGCTTTACGCAACAGGTCGAAAAAAGTCGCGTCGCCGCGTGGAGACACCCGCTTAATGGGAATGTTCCTCGCCTCGCACCGGACCCAAAGCCTGGCGCGCCCAATCCAGCCGCTCCACATAGACGGCAAATACGATGGCGATCAGTGTCGTCAACGGCACGGCAGCGATCAACCCCAGCGAACCGACCAACGTTCGGACAATTTCTTCTGCTACAAAAGCAAAATTGACCAGATAGGCATAATTGCCGCGCCCAAGCGAAAACATCAACAACATGGGCAGAGCCGCACCGGCATACGCCAGCACCAACGTATTGACCGTAGCCGCCACATGATCCTGCCCGATGCGCATGGCTGCCTGATACAAATCGCGAAAACCCAATTGGGAATTGGCCGCGTGCAGCTCAAAAACGGCCGAGGCCTGCGTCGTAACCAGGTCATCGAGCACCCCCAACGCACCGATAATCATCCCGCCCAATAACAAGCCGCGCAAATTGATCGGCGTATTCAGCATTTGCATCAGGAACATGGTATTTTCATCGCCCATACCATTCAACCGCGCCAGCCAGACGAACAATGCCGATAATCCCCCCGTGAGCAGCAACACCAGGATCATCCCCAATACCGCGGCATGGGTCTTGAGATTCCATCCATACGTCAGATACAGAGTGACGCCAAGCAAGATCGCCGAGCCAATGATACTCACCTTCAGCGCATCCTCGCCCGCCAGCATGTGAGGAATGATGTAGCCGATAATCACCCACAGGCTGAAGGCCATACTCAACAGGGAACGAAACCCTTTCCAGCGGCTAATCAACAGGATAGCCAGGGCAAAAAGGCCTGCCAGCCAGAGCAACGGTCGGCTGCGCTCAAAATCTACAAAATAGGCGGTCACCACATTCTCTGGCGTTTTTCCCACCGAAATGATCAGGCGATCACCGACCTGCAAACGGTAATCATCGGTTCGTACCTGCCGTTTGCCATAATCCACCTCCAGGGGAATGCCTTGATACTCCCCTTCCAGCGGTTCCACGCGGACAATTTGATAGCGTTGGCGATGGTTGCCTAAATCTACCTCTCCCTCTTCCACAATGGCGATCACCTGCGCCCGCACCGTTTGCGAGCCAAACGAGGACATTTTCACCGGCGGGAGCTGAACCTGAGTGAAATACGGCCAAAGGAAGAAGCCCAACACAGCAGCCAGCGCGAAACCCAAAAACCACCATACGTTTTTCATCATAAAAATCTCCAGGCGATCAATCTCCATCAATTCGCAACAAAAACAAAGCACCTGAGAGCATACACCCCGCGCCGAAGACAAACAGCGCAATCCCAAAGGGGAATAAGCAACGGCGGATTCAGGCGCGCCAGGCATCTTTGCGCATCCTGACGAAAACTACGCCGACGCCCCAGCAAAACGTCACGCGTCACCGCCAGAAGCAGGTCAGGCGGATAAGAATAACGGCGGAACATGGTGGAAAATTCTATCTGCTTAATTCCCGCGCCGTCGACTCCATTTGCGCCAACACCGCCGCCACCTGCCCGGCCGGCACGCCAAAGCGGAAGATGTGCGCAAAACCATCCCCTACCATCACTTTTACCGTGCGCCAGGAGGCCAGCTGCGGTTGAATCTGCCCGAAGGGCAGCAGTTTAACGGCTTGCGCCCATTGGGGATGACTCGCCTGATAAGCGGTCAGCAGGCTCAACGTCGAGGCGCGAAGCGGAAAAAGACCGGTAGCCTCCACCCGCCGGGCGTCATTCTCCGGAGTCAGCAGCCAGCGTAAAAAGAGCCAGGTCGCCAATTCGTGGGGTGGATCCGCCTTGAGCATCACATACGAAGAACCATACACGGCCAGCACCCCGCTCGCTTCGCCATGAAGGGGAGTACTTGCCAGCGATCGCTGTTGCCGGCTGCGGCCAGGGCGCGAGAGACATCCGACAAATCCTGCACACCAACCGAGATCAACAACGCCGAACGATTGGCGAAGAGCGTGGCAGCGGCTTCGGTGCTTTGCCAGGCGCAGCCATCGTCCACCAACTGGCGCACAAACGTCAATGCCTGAATGTTTTGGGGCGTTAAAAAACGATAATCGCCCCCCTCCAGCACACCGCCGCCAAAGGCCAGCAACCAGGAAAAAGCAGTCATTGGCGAAGTATCCAGCAGCCAGCCACCGGCAGCATCATTTTTAGGATCGGCATCGGCACGCAGGGCCTGATGAGCGCGGCAGGCCTGCAAGCGGAAATCGGCAGGCGTCTGCGGCGGCGCGTCGAAGCCCAATTCGCCCGCCCAAGTCTGATTCCACAGCAACACTTGCGCCGAACGTTGTGCCGGCAGGCCCAGGCGACGCTCCCCCGCCAGATCTTGTTGCCAGAAGACCGGTGGAAAATCCGTCACATCCGGCAGACCATAGCGCGGGTCATTGAGGTACGGCAGGAGGTCGGTCACTGCCTGGCGCTCATCCCACAGGCGGGCATGTTCGGGCAGGGCAATCGCCAGGTTCGGACGGCGCGGGGTAGGCAAAACCGCCGTCACGTTTTCAAACAAACTGGCATACCCCGATTGCCCCACCGCCAGCACGCGAATCCCCCAAGGATTGGTCTGGTTGAATGATTCGACCTGCGAGGCGAACAGGTGCGCTTCGACATCCAGCCAGGGATGCCACACCACCACTTCGAGATTACGCAGCGCTTCTTCCTGGACCTGGAGGCGGGTCGCCGTTTCGACGGGGGCTACCGGCGTTGAGGTTGCTTCCAGCGCGGGCGTAACCGATGGCGTGGCAGTGGGAGTAGGCAGTATCGGTGCGCAGGCAGCAGCCAGCAAGCCCAATGCCAGAGAAAAAGTCAAAACACCGCGCCAGAGCCCGGCCCGGCTGGAAAGGGACAGGGAAGCCGCCAGATTCATGCGCCAAAGACCGCGAAAGGCACCGGGCTAAAAGTCAACAAGAACAAAATGAGCACGATGACAGCCAGCAAGCGGCGGGGCGGATCGAGGGGGGTGATCTGATCGAGCGGCTCGGCATGAACACGTCCCAGCCAAAGCAGGAGGAAGGCCCACAGCCACCACCCACTCCAGAAAAATCCCAACGCGCCCAACCCCACCAGGATAAATGGGAAGATCCGGCTGGCTTTTTCGCCAAACAGCGCATAGATCACATGACCGCCATCTAAGGTGCCAGCCGGCAACAAGTTCAAAGCAGTGACCAGCAACCCCGCCCAGCCAGCAAAAGCCACCGGATGAATGAAAACATCCGTCGCGCCGAGGGGGAAGGGTTGACCCGTGAAGAAGTATCGCAACCAGTAAAGCCCGAGAGGCAATCCACCCGTGCTTGCCGGAGCGGGTAACAATTGTCCGAATCGCAAGTATTTGGCAAACAAATACAACAGCGAGTTTCCTTCCAGGAACGTGCCCGAAACCGGCTCGATCACCCCCAAATGAGACAGGGACAGGCCATAAAATAACACGGGAATGGCAACCACAATCCCGGCCAGTGGGCCGGCCACACCAATATCGAACAGAATCCGCTTGTTTTTGGGCGTGCCTTGCATGAGAATCGCCGCGCCCATCGTCCCCAACGGACTGAAGGGCATGGGGATGAAGTACGGCAGTGTTGCCGGAGTTTTGTGATAGCGGCTCATCAGGTAATGGCCGAATTCATGAGCCAGCAAAATCCCCAACAAACTGAGGGCAAACGGCCAGCCACTCCAAATGCTGCGCAACAATGCCAACATTTGGCCGGTAAAATCGGTGGGAATGGGACCAGTGGGCTGGGCACCCGCCAGCATGACGCTGAACACAGTCAACAGGAACAAGATGATATTCACAGAAACGCGGGCTGATTTGGGTTCGGCGGGGCGGGGAATCAAATAGATGACTTGCTGGCCATCGGCCTCGCGCCGAAAGAGGGGGGTAATCTGGTAAGGTTGTAACGCCTCGGCAAGCTGATCGTAAGCAGCCATCGAATCTTCATGCCACAGTTGGCCACGATAGCGGACAATGACCCCTTTTTGTGGATCCCCCGGGGTCACGTCTGCGATGCGAAACACGCGCACCACCAGGCTGGTCAAAATTTCTATTTCGGGGAAAATCATAGGGCACCTACAACGAGAAAGGATGGGAACAGGCGGGAGTGGATGGGAGTCGAACCCACCGCGGCCCGCAACGCGACCCGCCACTGGTTTTGAAGACCAGGAAGCCCTCCGGGACTCAACCACTCCCAGCGCAAGGATACTCGAAGCAGAAAGGATTGACAAGAGAAGGATAAAAGCACAAAAAACAGGTCACGTGTTCAACGTGACCTGTTTGCTGTCGGGGCGAGAGGATTTGAACCTCCGACCTCTTGCACCCCATGCAAGCGCGCTAGCCGGGCTGCGCCACGCCCCGATAAGCAAGGCGGTATTATAGTCGCACTTTGCAATTCTGGCAACCTTTGAGTCCGAAATTCCGCGGCTTTTGTAACCGCTCACTCTTCTGTCGTTGCGAGCTGCTCTTTCGCTTCACTCAGGACAGGCTCCGGCGGCGGAGCAATCTTCAAAGCGCCTCGAAGATTACTTCAGGCGCAGAGTTTATCCTGAACACAAGCGAAGGCGCCCTCGCACTGACAGGGCAAAAGTGAGGTTGAGCCGTTACGAAGATTGTGGATAGGAAAGAACTGAGCAATGACCATTCGCGTGGGAATATCCCGGCAACGAACCAGGAATCTCAAACCCAGGAAGATGGATGGAAAAGATAGGGGTACAATTCAGGCGAATCCCATTCAGGAGTTACTCATTTATGACAATCGTTCTCGACGGTTCTTCTCTCACCATCGAAAAACTGGTAGCGATTGCCCGTTACAACGAGAAAGTGGCGCTGGCCCCCGAAGCATTGGAGCGCATCAAGGTATGCCGTGCCATGCTGGAGGAAAAACTGGCGGCAAAAGAAATCATGTACGGCACCAACACTGGAATTGGTGAGTTTTCAGAAGTCGTGCTCAGCGACGAACAGGTAAAAGAATTCCAAAAATTCCTGATCTACAATCACGCCGCGGGGATCGGCGAGCCAGCGCCCATTGAATATGTGCGGGCAGCCATGGCCTCGCGCATCAACGTCCATGCCCACGGCAATTCGGGCTGCCGGCCAGAGATCACCCTGACCCTGGTGGAGATGCTGAACAAAGGCGTCACGCCGGTGGTTTGTCAGAAGGGGTCGGTGGGGGCCTCGGGGGACCTGGCTCCCATGGCGCAGATGGCGCTATTGCTCATGGGCGAAGGTGAAGCCTGGTTTAACGGCGAACGACTCCCGGGTCACGAAGCGATGCGCCGCGCCGGGATTGCGATTCCAGGTTTGCAGGCGCGCGACGGCTTGGCCGCGATCAACGGATCGAATCTGCTGACCGCGATGTCGGCGCTGCACATCTACGATATGGAGCGCTTCCTCAAGCAGGCCGAGATCGCCGCGGCGATGTCCATCGAAGCCTTGCTCGGCAATCTCAAACCGTATAATACAAAGCTACACGAATTGCGCGGGTTCAAAGGGGCGATTACCTCCGCCCAAAACATCATGAAGGTCATCGAAGGCTCGGACCTGACAACAGGCAAAATGAAAACGAAGGTGCAAGATGCCTACTCGATGCGCTCCACTCCCCAGGTGATCGGCGCGGCGCGCGATGCCATCGCCTACGCCCGCTCGCAAGTGGAGATCGAACTGAACGGCGTGGGCGATAACCCGATTTTCGTCCCCGAGTTGAAGTTGACCCTGACCGGGGCAAACTTCCAGGGAACACCCGTGGCGCTGCCGATGGACATGGCCGGGGCGGCAATCACGATGGTTTGTGTCCTTTCTGAGCGACGACTCAACCGTTTAACCAATCCGGCTCTCTCCCAGGGACTTCCAGATTTTCTCGCCCACGAACCGGGTTTTTATTCCGGGCTGATGCTTTCGCAGTACACTGCTGATCATCTCATCGTGGAGCAGCGCATTCTCTCCGCTCCAGCCTCGATCCAATCCATCCCTGCCGCGGCCGACCAGGAGGACTTCGTCTCCATGGGCATGAACACTGCCATCAAGAACGGGCAGATTCTGGATAACGCTTACGGCGTGCTGGGCATCGAGTTCATGGCTGCTGCACAGGCGTTGGACTTCCGTCCCTTCACCCCCGGCAAAGGGACTCAGGCGGCGCGTCAGGTCATCCGCAAATACGTCAAACATCTGGACATGGATCGTCCGCTTTATCCGGATCACAATCGCATGAAAGAACTGGTCAAATCGGGTGAGATTTTAGAAGAAGTAGAAAAAGCAGTAGGGAAGTTGGGATAACCCCCTTCACTCATTCCTCTTCACCCCCACCACCCCGCCCAGCGCGTTCAATTGCAACATCCACGAACTCCCCACCACAAACTGCTGAAACTCCGTCAGGCTTTCCGGCGCATAGGAATACGTCTTCTGTCCATCGGTAAAAAACACGGTCAGGGTCACGGTCTCCTGGCCCAGGCGCTGCCCGCCCGCCACACGCGGTTGGGCATACACCGGCGTCAAATCGTGTCCATCCAGAGTGAACGTCTGTACCGTTTTCCACTCATCCAGCGTGTACGAACAAACCTGGGTCGTCTCGTCGTGGCACTCCTGCACCACCTCAACTATTTTAGATCGCTTTGTTGCAAACACCTGGCTGTGTCACGGCTTCGCCGCCTGAAAATCTATCGATTCTGTGGGGGCAACTCAATGAGTTGTCCCATCCACGCAATGACAGCGAAAAGCAGGTTGATCTTGATGATTGCAACAGAGCAATTTTAGAACATAATTACACGCCTTCACTCTTACCATCTCCCACGATGAGAAGGAAACCGCTCTCAAAGATTCACATTCCCTTTCTCTCAGCGAGAGAGAGGGGCGTGAGGGAGGGTAGCAATTTACACATGCACTATGCAAATCCATGCCAGGCACGGATGGATTCCAGCATCTGCCCAATCTGCGGTTCGCGGTGGGGAGAGCGGTCGCCAGGGTCGGCAAAAGATTCGCCCGTCAACGCGGCAAAGACGGCTGCCACGCCGTTGGCCACATTGCGCGGGTGGTAGCCGCCCTCCAGGACGAAGACGATTTTCCCGCGACAGACCTCCTGTGCCAGCTCCACCAGCCGTTGCGAGAGGGCGTAAAAACCCGCGCTCGAAAGTCCGAGCGAGGTGAGCGGATCGTCCCAGTGCGAATCGAAACCCGCGGAAACCAGAATCATATCGGGCTGAAAGGAGCGCACAAACGGGATAATCACCTGTTCGGCGATTTGGGCAAAGCAGGTATCCCCGGCGTAGGCCGGCAG